>NZ_JAWOWA010000014.1:0-142422 GCF_033340195.1 Vibrio sp. 1457 | reverse complement strand
GAAACCTATAAACAGGTTTCCGATTGTCTCTCATCAGAAGGATCGGTCAACTGATCCTTATCTGATCTACATTGCCCGAATGGTGGGAGGCTTTTTGTATCTCAGTCGTTTACTGTTCCCATTCAGGGAAAGGGTCTTCCAGAGATAACCAATAGTCGAGCCCTTGCTCCATCTCATCTTCTGTTAACAAGCATTCGTTAAGACGAGCAATCAATTTCTCTTGCTCTAATCCCTGACCAATAAACACCAATTCTTGTCGCATATCGCCGTATGGTTCTTGCCAAATGTCGTTTATAGCATCTAGGTAATCTTGATCCGTCGGCCATTCCTCCTTCGGAATCGCTTTCCAAAACATACCCGCAACACCATAACGTGCGATGCCTCCCGCTTGGCTCCATTGACCGACAAACTCTGGTCTGGTTGCTAGCCAAAAGTAACCCTTGGAACGAATCAGTTTGCCGTAATCTTTCGCATTGTGGAGGAAGTCGTAAAACTTCTCTGGATGGAAAGGGCGTCTCGCATGATAGGCAAAGCTGGAAATGCCGTATTCTTCGGTTTCCGGTATGTGCTCGCCTCGCATTTCCTTCAACCAACCTGGGGCTTGTTGTGCCTTTTCAAAACTGAAGCTTTGTGTGTCGAGTACCGCATCAAGTTCTACTTCACCATTCGAGATAGGAAGAATAGTGGCCGATGTATTAAGAGTTTTAAGAATCGCAAGAAGCCTTTCGATTTCTGATTTCTCAGCAAGGTCGGTTTTACTTATCAAGATAACGTCAGCGAACTCTACTTGATCAACGAGTAAGTCAGCAACGCTGCGTTCATCGTCTTCACCTAATGATTCGGCTGTCTCTGTTAAGAACTTAGCTTCATCGTAATCACGCAGAAAGTTAATCGCATCAACCACTGTAACCATGGTGTCTAAACGTGCAACGTCTGAAAGTGAGAGCCCGTTTTCATCGGCAAAAGTAAAAGTCTCTGCAACGGGGAGTGGCTCGGCGATGCCAGTGGACTCGATAACTAAGTAATCGAATCTGCCTTCTTGCGCGAGTTTAGTGACTTCTTCAAGCAGATCTTCACGCAGGGTACAACAGATGCAACCGTTACTCATTTCAACCAACTTTTCTTCACTGTGGTTGAGAGAAACTTCATTCTGAACGGTCGCTGCATCGATGTTGACTTCGCTCATGTCGTTGACGATGACCGCAACTTTTCTGCCTTGTCTATTGTTAAGAATATGACTTAAAACGGTTGTTTTTCCTGCGCCTAGAAAGCCGGACAAAACCGTAACAGGGAGTTTCTGGGTGTTCATGCTCATGCTCTTTATAGTGTAATGTTATAATATAACAATTAATATAGTCGGTGATCTTAACTCTGGCATCAAGCAGTTTGTGAGTGTGTCGAGCACTGCACCTTATTGGCGGCTTTATTTGTCGTTTAGTTGCACAGGTTCAGATGTCCGGAATTTAGAGATCGAACTCTTATCTCGGTGTGGAGGTTCTATGAACGAAGAGAAAAAGCATGTCATGACAGAAGAAGAAATTCTTGCAGCGCCCGAGGCGGATTATATGAATGAAGCTCAGCTAGCGTTTTTTGAAAACCGATTATTTGAGCTTTATGAATTGACGTTAGCGCATATTGAACGCGCGAAAGAAGAGATGATTGCGCCAATGGAATTCAGTGACGAAAGCGATAGGGCGTCCAGTGAGGAGCAATCTGCAATCGCATTAAGAATCATAGATAGAGAGCAAAAGCTGTTACCTAAGATTCAACAATCGTTGGCTCGCTTGCGCGCAGGGGAGTATGGCTATTGTTTAGAGTCCGGAGAACCTATCGGCATTCCAAGGTTATTGGCACGACCTACTGCTGAATATAGTGCAGAAGTAAAAGCTCAAATGGAGTCAAAAGAGCACTGGTATAAACACTAAAGCCTCACTATCTTATGACGTCGATATTCTTCTCGTTCACTTGTTTTTTTGATGTTCTCTGAGAAGTCTAAAGCGATGGCGACTACCGTTGGGTATGGTAGTCATTACCTTTGAGATATTAATAGTTATCGATAGGATAGAAGTAAGTTCTGTATTGTAAATAACGCACCATTTTTGTTTTTCTGAATGAGCTCTCGCTATGTTAGCGTCAAACATTTTCTCTGCTACTTCAAGCTGATCTTCTATCCTTAAAGCTAAATTAGTACTGGAGAAAGTAGCATGATTGACTTTGTGGCAACTTTTATCTTTTTCTTTGCTGTCATCGATCCCATAGGTACTGTGCCCGTTTTTATCGCAGCCACAAAAAGCTATGAAGAAGTGGCAAAGCGTAAGGTCGCTCTGTTTGCGACTCTATTCTCCGCTGCTATCCTACTGTTTTTTGTTGTTGCTGGTGAAATCATACTTACAGCAATGCGTATTCCCTTGTCTGCGTTTCAAATCTCGGGCGGTATCGTATTGTTCTTGTTTGCTTTGACTATGATATTTGGTGAGAGTAAACCAGCAGAAGAAATCAGAACGCTCAATAGTCATCATGATACAGCAGTTTTTCCTCTAGCCATTCCATCAATTGCTAGCCCTGGCGCAATATTAGCCGCCGTTTTACTCACAGAGAACGTGCGGTTTAATATTTGGGAGCAAGTCCAGACCGTGGCTATGATGCTGCTGGTACTATTGGTTGTTTATATCTTGCTATTAATGGCCAGCGGCATACACAGGATTATTGGGAATACAGGAGCTAGTGCTGTAAGTCGGATCATGGGGTTGATATTAGCCGCTGTGGCCACGACCAACACTCTGAATGGGATTGAAAGTTACTTTGACCTTTAAGGCTGTTTCGCAAACTGAGCTGAAGGAGTTGAAAGTAAAATGCATAGATGTTGAGGGTATATATCAGATGGGGGAACTGGAGCAACACTTGCCCCCATTGAGCTGTGCCAATACTCAAAGATTAGCTGCTAGAAAACAATATCGATAATTTCTCCGCTTAGGCACTACTCTATAATCTTGTAGTCTCGCAGTATATAGAGCCTAGCATGGAGGAATTTATTAGCTTCAACGTGCCAAGACAAGACTTTTTCATGCCGTGAGAGTATCTGAAAAGTCGGGAGGCTGAGAAGTTTATTCAGTATGGCTCTTATTGGGCAGTTTATGGATCAGCCAGTAACCAAGACTCATACTAAGAACTACAGCCGCAATTCCAATCAGGTACATTGGAGACAAGGTTTCAAAGTCTATAATAATGACCTTTCGGGAGATTGCCATCAGCGCGGTGGCCATGACGATTTTTACATGAATAACATTTTCTCTCAGGTAAATAGTTATATTGATGAAAATTTCAATAGCAATTAAAACGGCCATAAAAGCACCAAAAGTGGCTAGCATATCTGAAATCGTCAGAATGAGTTTAGGTGGCGTGATAAGTTTTTGATATATCGTCCATGCAACATCTATCACACCCATGACGATTACAAACAACATAACTATCGACAATACTCTTACAGACCAATGAATCACTACCTGTAATTTCTTTGTTAACTTATCATTTTTATCGACTTCCATGACCCTGTTTCCTTCGCTTGTTTATGTTCACTTAACCTTCATATGTTGAAGCTAGACAATTGAATACATGTCGTTTAAAGCATAGTTGCTGTGGTGAGAGATAGAAGCGTCCGAGGGAAGGAAGTTATGAAACTTAGGAGTGGGCACAATGTTGGACACATAATGTAATCTCTGGTGTCATGCGTTATTACCTCATTGCCTCATTTCTGATCGTGACGAATCGACTGATGAGGTGGTGATTCATCACCTTCACGGCAAACTGAATGAGCGAATACCACAACGTATTGATACTGGGCAAATCGATGCGTTTGTTGCTCCGTGCGTTGTTAATAGAAATCCAAGCGAATAAGGAGTGGGTAATCGCTCAAAAGTCGGGTGGAAAAGCGGTAAAACGGCGAAAATTATTGGAACTAAGTCAAAGCCCTTTTTTGATGAAAAGGCTTATTGATCTGAACACACCAATTTTCCATATAAGTAAATCCACAAATACAAATCTAAAGCTGGCGATAAAGAGCTTTAATATTGATAAATATATAAACAGCTTGGGCGCTGAAGAAATTTCAGTATACTGCGCTTAGGTTACACTGGAGAAAAAATCGCCGTATTCCCAGCGAGAATCCTTTTATAAGAAATAGAAATCGCGTTTGAATATGCAACCAAACGATTTTGCCGCTTGCAGTTTATTCGGTATACAAATAATAAACCTTTGACTAGTCCGAAGGTCGGTCAAATGAGAGAAAGTCATGTTTTTTAATAAGTCGCTTCAACAAGAAAATCAACGATTAAAGCAGGAGTTGCAAATCCTGCAGCAAATCCAAACCAGTTTAGATGAAGAGATGATCCGCTTAACATTGGATAGTAAAGGCCTCATTACTTCTGCAAATACCAAACTACAGCAAGAACTTTTCTTACATGATGATGAGATCTTAACGAAATCAATTACTGAATTGGTACCGTCAAATTCGCGCAATACAGACCACTTTCATCGAATGAAGAAAGCCGTCCAAGATAAAGTGTTCTGGAATGGGGCATTGCAAGTACAGAAAGGTAATGGTGAGGAAGCCTGGTTAAGAACGATTATCCAGCCTGTTTTAAATGAGCGCAGAGAAGTAGAAAGCTTTTTTGTTTTTGCTTCTGAACTTACGCGAACGATCAAATCATCCCGTGAGCAAGAGGACATGCTAAATGCATTAAGTCGTTCTATGGCGGTGATTGAGTTCACATTAGATGGCCATGTTTTAAAAGCCAACGATAATTTCCTAAACACAATGGGTTATACGCTTGATCAGATTCAAGGGAAGCATCATCGCATGTTTTGTGATCAGGAAGAGTCGAGCTCTCAAGCTTACCGTGAGTTTTGGCAACGTTTAGCAAAAGGGCAATTTTCATCAGAGCGATTCAAACGAGTTAACCGTTATGGTGAAGAGGTGTGGCTAGAGGCTTCATATAACCCTATCCATAACGACAGAGGAGAGCTCTACAAGGTCGTTAAGTTCGCGACAGATATTACCCAGCAGGTGATGCAGGAACAGAAAATGGCCCAGGCTGCGCAATTGGCGAACGAAATCTCCCAAGAAACTGGTACACAAACCCTGCAAGGGCAAGAGGTTATAGGCTCAACGTTAGAAAAGATGCAGATACTTTCCGAGCAAATGCAGCAAGCGAACACCGCGATTGACGAGCTTAAAGCGCACTCATCGCGTATTAGCGAGTTGGTAAATAGCATCAGTGGTATCGCTGACCAAACTAACTTATTGGCGTTAAATGCGGCGATAGAAGCGGCTCGTGCGGGTGAGCATGGTAGAGGTTTTGCCGTTGTTGCTGATGAAGTCAGACAGCTTGCTACAAGAACCAATGCAACCACCGATGAAATTGTCACAATGGTCAGTGAAAACCTACAGCGAACAGATAACGCAGTTAAGCTGATCGCTAAATGCCAAAAAGAAGCACTAGATACGCTAGAGCTCTCTGAAAAAGCAGGCAATGTGATGAATGAAATACAAGATGGCGCTAGCCGTGTTGTAGAGGCCGTGGAGCAATTTAACCGCTCGTTGTAGTTAATCAATAGGTTTTCATTGTAGGGGCGATGGGTAAAAAGCAATTCACCTTATTCAACCTGTATTGAGGAGCGTTGAAGTCGCAATACTACTCCTGCCGCAGTCAAGTTAAGCGTTTTGAAGGAGGGGTAGTTCGACACCCCGTACAGGTTTTAGCCAGTTTGCTTGCTGTATAGAATGCTAAAGTAATTTAGTATGCGAAAAGGCTTGCCTTAAGACTTTGCCTGCATTTAATGTATCTAGAAGCAGAACTTCAATCTGCGTGACAACAATACAGGAGAGGATCGGGCTTTCACTTTTTCGCTCGACACAAACCCCTTTCAAATTTACACAGTAGCGCAGTAAAACTCTCTTGCTGCGCTATTGTGTGTTCCATATTTTGTGAGTACTTATGTTTAACTCAGAACGCAAAGCGACGGTTATTCTGGTTGCGACGACGATGATCGCGGCACTTGGCTGGATATTCTCTAAGGAAACAATACAGGGTTTACCACCTTTTGGCTTTATTGGGGCGCGATTTACAATCGCTTCGCTCTGCTTGCTGCCTCTATGTTACCGACCTTTGCTGAAAGCAAACTTAAAAGATGTGTTATCTGCTAGTGGTGTCGGACTCCTGTTAGGCAGTGCCGTTATGACATGGATTTACGCCATTTCTATCAGTGATACTCTCGGGGAAGGCGCATTTATCATGAGCCTTTCCATGCTGTTTGTGCCGATTGTTGCATGGGTTATGTTTCGTCAACGACCACAACGAATTTTCTGGCTTTCTTTGCCTATCGCTGTATTAGGTCTCGCTTGTCTTTCTTTAGTTGGTGGCTGGAAACAATCGGCCAGTCAATTGTGGTTTCTTGGTGCAGCACTGGTTTTGGCGCTTCATTTTAATGTGAACAGCAAATACTCTCAAAAACTACCTGTGTTGCTGCTTACTTGCGTGCAACTTTTTTCAGCAGGTTGTTTAGGTTTGTTGGTTTCATTTTTTATGGAATCTTTCCCGGCAGAGGTGGACTCCTCTATTTGGTGGTGGTTTGCGTTGAGTACCTTATTAGCGACGAGCTTGCGTTACGTAATGCAAACCATGGGGCAAAAATTTGTTCAGGCAGGTAACGCTGCTCTAATTATGATATTAGAACCAGTTTGGACGGTTATTCTGAGCGTGCTGTGGTATGGCGAAGTGCTAACGGCAAATAAACTAGTAGGTTGTGTGCTTATCTTATTTTCTCTAATTATTTATCGTACTGGCGGGCGGTTTCGCTTCCCAACTCGAAAGTAGAGCAAATTAACTTGGGTTGGGAGAATTTGAGGTGCCGGATGGCCTTCTACGAAAGTGATAATACGCGGTTACGCAATGCTAATGACACTTTTGATGTAGGCTGCCGACCCAGCTCTTCGCTGATCATCCAGCCAGCTTTAGCCAGTAGCTCTAAGTCGATCCCCGTTTCTATTCCTAACCCTTGGCATAAATATAGTACATCCTCCGTTGCGACATTTCCTGATGCGCCATGAGCGTATGGACATCCACCCAGCCCAGCGACACTGCTGTCGATGGTATTGATGCCCATACTCAAGGCTTGATGAATGTTGGTGAGAGCTTGTCCCCATGTATCGTGGAAATGGACAGCAAGCTGGGGAAGAGGTGCAACCAACATGACGGCTTCCAGCATAGCAGCAATTCGATTTGGCGTGCCTGTGCCGATTGTATCGCCTAGAGATACTTCATAGCACCCTAAATCGATGAGCGATTTGGTCACGCTCGCCACCTGTTTAGGGGCTGTTGGACCGTCGTAAGGGCAATCTGCAACGCAGGATAGATAACCTCGAACAGGGATGCTGTGTTTGGTGGCTAATCGCATTACAGGCTCGAAGCGAGTTAAACTTTCTGCAATCGAGCAATTGATATTGTGTTGGCAGAATCCTTCTGATGATGAAGTGAAAATTGCGACCTGATTGGCACCAGCCTCCAAGGCTTGTTCGAAGCCTTTTAGGTTTGGTGTTAGGGCAGAATAAGTAACATGATTTCGCCTTGTTATTGCTTTCATGACCTCTGTTGAGTCCGCCATTTGTGGCACCCATTTGGGCGAAACAAAAGAGCCCGCCTCAATATGCGTTAGCCCAGTATCAGAGAGTAAGTTGATCAACCGGATTTTAGTCTGGGTCGCAACAGGAGATTCATTTTGCAATCCATCTCGTGGACCTACTTCGACAATATTTACTTTGGAAGGCAGCATTACTTGTCCTGTGATTTGGTTACCCAACTTGGGCTTCGTTTTTCAAGAAACGCTTGCAGCCCATCTTGACCTTGGGGTGATACTCTAATGTCCGCAATGAGCTTGCTAGTATAGTGAATCAGTTGTTGATCGATGGGGTTTTGATGACATTGATGGCAGAGAGTTTTCGCTTTACGCATCGCATCTGGGCTATTAAGTAGCAACGTCTTGATTACACTATCGACCGCATTTTCAAGCTGTTTGGCTTCTTTCACTTCGTGCACAATACCAAACCGTTCGGCATCTTCGGCTGAAATGACTTCACCACTTAAGATATAGCGTCTAGCTTGTCTATTCCCCATCGCGCGCATGACGTAAGGCGCAATGGTCGCTGGAACTAAACCAAGCTTAACTTCACTTAAGCAAAATTTGGCACTTTGGCTTGCGATGGCGATATCACTACAACAAATCAACCCTAAAGCACCACCATAAGCGGAACCTTGAACAACTGCGATGGTGGGTTGAGGGAACGAATCTAATGTTTCCATGAGTCTTGCCAAGTTTTGGGCATCAACGAAGTTATCTTGCCTCGTGCTGTCGGCCATCGACTGCATCCAATTCAAATCGGCCCCGGATGAAAAGTGCTTGCCGTTACTTCTTAATACCAAGCACCGCACATCCGTTCGTAAAGCGAGATAATCTAGGCGGTGGATCAGCAAGTCGATCGTACAAGCGTCAAAAGCATTGTGTTTAGCTGTTCTGTTTAGGGTAATGGTCGCTACGCCATTATCATCGACATGCCAAAGAACATCATCTTGCCTTTGGGCGTTGGGAATAATGCTTGGTTGCATTTCCTGCATACTAACTTCCTTAATTCATCTTTGGATGTTTACATTCTGAAGACGCCAAACTCGCTATCAGGAATGGGGGCATTTAATGCTGCCGTTAACGCTTGACTCAACACCTGACGCGTTTTTTTAGGGTCAATAATTCCGTCATCCCATAGCCGAGCACTCGCAAAATAGGGATGTCCTTGTGTTTCATACAAGTCTATGATCGATTCTCTAAAAATGTGCTCTTCTTGCTCTGACCACGCTTCCCCCTGACGTTCCTTCGCGTCTTTTCGAACTTGTGTTAAAACGCCTGCTGCTTGTTCTCCGCCCATCACAGAAATACGCGCGTTCGGCCACATCCACATCATGGTTGGATCATACGCTCGGCCGCACATGCCGTAATTACCAGCGCCGTACGATCCACCGATGATCACGGTAAACTTCGGCACGTCAGCACAAGCGACGGCCATCACTAACTTGGCGCCATGTTTTGCGATGCCTTCTTCTTCAACCTTTTTTCCGACCATAAAGCCGGTAATGTTTTGGAGAAAGAGAAGCGGTATTTTCCGTTTGGCGCACAGCTCAATAAAGTGCGCGCCTTTTTGTGCCGATTCAGAAAACAAGATACCGTTGTTTGCCACAATACCAATCAAGTGTCCTTGAATACGAGCGAAGCCACACACTAGCGTTCTGCCGTACAAGGATTTGAATTCGTCGAAATCAGAATCATCGACGATGCGGGCAATAATTTCTCGAACGTCGAATGACAGTCGTAAGTTTGCATTCACGATTCCGTAGATTTCTTCTGCGTCGTAGCGGGGAGGAAGTACGGTGTTTTCTGGCTTAACAGGTCTTGTTCTATTGGCATTGGCAATGGCTTCTCTCGCAAGCATTAGGGCATGTTCATCATTTTCAGCGTAATAATCTGCGACACCAGATTTCCGACAATGCACGTCTGCACCGCCGAGCTCTTCACCCGTCACGACTTCGCCAGTGGCCGCTTTCACCAAAGGTGGCCCCGCCAAAAAAATGGTGCCTTGCTCTTTAACCATAATGGACACATCCGCCATGGCAGGAACGTACGCGCCCCCAGCAGTGCAAAGCCCCATCACAACAGCAACTTGGGGAATGCCTTTCGCTGACATTCTCGCTTGGTTAAAGAAAATGCGACCAAAGTGTTCTTTGTCGGGGAAGACGTCGGACTGATGAGGGAGATTTGCGCCACCGGAGTCCACCAAGTACACGCAGGGGAGTTGGCAACGTTGGGCAATCTCTTGCGCTCTTAGGTGTTTTTTTACCGAGAGTGGGTAGTAGGTTCCACCTTTTACCGAAGCATCGTTGGCGATAACCATGCATTGAATTCCCTCTATGATACCAATGCCGGCGATAACGCCAGCGCATGGGATCGCTTCGTCATACACCTGCCAGGCGGCAAACTGGCTGATTTCAAGAAAGTCAGTGTTGTCATCAAGCAAGCGCGCGATGCGTTCTCGGGCTGGGAGCTTTCCTTTTTGCCTCTGGTGCTGAATGGCTTTTTCACCGCCTCCCTGTTTGATGGTATCGATGTGTTGATTCAGTTGAGTGACCAACGTTTCCATCGCAGCTTTATTGGAAAGAAATAACTCGTCAGTTGGCTTAGTTTTACTTTTGATAATGGCCATAATGACTTCCTTGTCGTATGTTCCGTTAGCGAGATTCTTCGAACAGTTCTCGGCCTATTAACATGCGGCGAATCTCTGAGGTACCCGCGCCGATTTCATAAAGCTTTGCATCACGTAGCAAACGACCAGCAGGGTATTCATTGATGTAGCCATTCCCACCGAGCAGTTGTATTGCATCGAGTGCCATTTGTGTGGCGAGTTCTGCACTGTACAAAATCGCGCCAGCGGCGTCTTTGCGTGTTGCGTTACCTCGATCACAAGACGCTGCGACGGTATATACATACGCTTTTGCTGCACTCATTCGAGAGTACATATCGGCGATCTTGCCCTGAACTAACTGAAACTCGCCAATGGATTTTCCAAACTGCTCTCGTTCATGTACGTACGGGACCACAATGTCCATGCAAGCTTGCATTATCCCGAGTGGTCCGGCAGCGAGGACGACGCGCTCGTAATCCAGCCCACTCATTAACACCTCGACGCCTTGATTCAACTCGCCAAGAATATTCTCTTTTGGCACTACGCAATGGTTAAATACAAGTTCGCAAGTATTCGAGCCTCTCATGCCTAGTTTGTCCAGCTTTTGAGCATGAGTGAAACCTGCGAAGTTACGTTCAATAATGAATGCGGTAATGCCACGTGAACCTGCGCTGACATCCGTTTTAGCGTAAAGCACCACTACGTCAGCATCGGGCCCGTTTGTTATCCACATTTTGTTGCCATTCAGTACAAAATGGTCGCCCTTGTTCTCCGCTTTCAGTTGCATGCTTATCACGTCTGAACCGGCATTGGGCTCACTCATCGCTAGGGCGCCAACGTGCGTACCATCAATGAGTTTTGGAAGGTATTTTTCGCGTTGAGAAGGCGTGCCGTTACGAAAGATTTGGTTGACGCACAGGTTAGAATGAGCGCCGTAGCTTAAAGCGACAGACGCAGAGGCACGGCTGATTTCTTCCATGGCAACAACATGAGCGAGGTATCCCATGCCTGCACCACCAAGCTCTTCATCGACGGTCACACCAAGCAACCCCATTTCTCCCAACAAAGGCCATAAATGATTCGGGAACTGGTTATCGCGGTCTATCTCAGCGGCGATGGGCGCAATATGTTCCGTAGCAAAGGCATTAACGTGTTCTCGGAGCATATCGATGGTATCACCAAGTCCGAAATTGAGTGGGGTATAGGTGCTTTTCATAACGTCTCCCGGTATCAGAGGTAAGGTGGAAAAGCCTGTAGCGGTGTTGCTAATTGAGTATAGCGTTTATGTCTGCTTGCTTTTGAGTGTTTGAATACAACGCTCCTTAGCGGCATTCAACTCTGCCATAACGACGCTGATGTCGTTGAGTTGTTGCTGTAGGACGGCTTGTTTCTCTTCAATGATATTGAGCATTTTCAATAACTGTCCTTCGGTTTGTTGCATGTCGTAGAGCTCGAAAAGTTCACGAATTTCTGCCAACGAAAAACCGAGTCGTTTCCCTCTTAAAATCAGTTTGAGGCGAATTCTATCCCTGCGTTGATAAACGCGCATATTGCCCTTTCGCTCTGGTTCAATCAGACCCACGTCTTCATAAAACCGGATACTGCGAGTAGTAATATCAAACTCCTTGGCGAGGTCACTGATCTTGTATTTTTCCATAACATACTTACCTCGAATAAAAATCCAGTTTCTGGAAATCGAACCTTAAATGGGAAGGCCGAACATCAACTTTGAAATATAAACGTCTGCTTGGTGTGTTTTTTCATCTCATTGTAAAGGCTAGTGCTATGCTTACGTAAACGTCAAGAAATCGCGGAATGAAAGTTTGTTAGTGAAAAAGGCGATAAAGGCTGGTGTGGCGCTTGGTGAGTAATTCTATGTAGGGTGTCATCAGTCTGCCAAGTGTTCACATATACCTTAAGGGAATGCGAATCATGGGAAAAGACATCTGGATTGTCAGCGCGAAAAGAACGCCAATTGGGCGCTTTCAAGGCAAGTTGCAAACTTACTCTGCTCCTCAATTAGGCGCACTGGCGATCAAGGCGGCAATGCACGAAGTGAATGTGACTTCGGTGGATGAAGTGTTCATGGGATGTGTGCTTCCAGCAGGGTGTGGACAAGCTCCTGCGAGGCAAGCATCTATGGGGGCAGATCTTCCTTTGGGTGTAGGGTGCACCACCATTAACAAAGTGTGTGGCTCTGGCATGAAGAGCGTCATGTTAGCGCACGATCTCATTAAAGCTGGAACGATTCGCTCTGCCATTGCTGGTGGTATGGAAAGTATGACCAATGCGCCGTATTTGCTGAGGGAGGCGAGAAAGGGAATGCGTATGGGGCACCAGTCTGCGTATGACCACATGTTTCTCGATGGGCTACAAGATGCTTACGAAGGGCACTTAATGGGTGTTTATGCTCAGCAAGTCGCTGACAGGCTTAAGTTCACCAGAGAGCAAATGGATGAATGGGCCGTGATGTCGGCAAAACGTGCGTTGGAAGCTCAAGAGCGAGGCTTGTTTGCCGATGAACTTTCGCCGGTTTCACTCAATACCAAGTCAGAACAAGCGGTGCTGGACTACGATGAGCACCCACGCTCGATTGACCTTGGTAAAATTCCTCAACTCAAACCTGCATTCGATGAAAAAGGTACGGTGACCGCTGCTAATTCGAGTGCCATTTCAGATGGCGCGGCGGCTCTTGTGCTTATGGATGAAGACACTGCGCGTCATCAGGGGCTTAAACCACTTGCGATCATCAAGGCGCACTCTACACATGCCAGAAAACCTGCAGAATTTACTTTGGCACCCGTCTACGCAATTGAGCAACTGCTGTTCCAGCTAGATTGGTCAATTTATGAAGTGGACCTGTGGGAAATCAATGAAGCCTTTGCCGTTGTGACACAAATAGCGGTGGCGGAACTTGGACTAGATACGAGCAAAGTAAATATTAAAGGTGGAGCTTGTGCGCTTGGGCATCCGATAGGGGCTAGTGGCGCACGAATTCTGGTGACATTGATTCACAGTTTGCGTCAGCTACAAGCGCTAGGCACCAATGGTGATCTCGAAGCCAAAAAAGTGATGCGGGGTGTTGCGTCACTTTGTATCGGTGGTGGAGAAGCCACGGCGATAGGCATTGAAATACCGCTTTAATTGAAATTAGAAAGGAGTAAATGATGACTCGTTTGGTTCCCTTGTTTATTGGTGGCGAGTTTCGTGAATCTCAAACATCGGATTGGGTTGAGGTAACCAATCCCGCCACTAATGATGTCATTGCGTACGTTCCATGTTCCACAGAGCACGAGATGGAAGCCGCCATTGATAATGCGAAAGAGACATTCCAATCTTGGAAGGAAGTGGCAATATCCGAGCGTGCCCGAGTTATGCTGCGTTATCAGCACTTGCTCAAAGAGCATCATGATGAGCTTGCCACACTGCTTTCTCATGAAACGGGTAAGATTTTAGCGGATGCCAAAGGCGATGTGTGGCGTGGTATCGAGGTGGTTGAGCAGGCTGCAAACATTGCCAGCAATATTATGGGAGAAACCGTCGAAAACGTTGCCACGGATATTGATAGTTACTCAATGATTCAGCCCCTAGGTGTGTGTTGCGGCATTACGCCGTTTAACTTTCCAGCCATGATTCCGTTGTGGATGTTCCCAATCGCTATCGCTGCGGGCAATACATTTGTGCTTAAACCCTCCGAACAAGTGCCGTTGACCTCTATTCGTTTAGCTGAACTATTTGAGCAAGCTGGCGCGCCGGAAGGAGTGTTGCAGATCGTTCATGGCCGCAAAGAGCAAGTCGACTTTCTTCTGGCTCATCCTGATATTCGAGCGGTGTCATTTGTTGGCTCGGTTCCCGTTGCCCGTTATATCTACACCACAGGGACTAAACATTTTAAACGGGTTCAAGCTTTTGCTGGTGCAAAGAATCACATGGTGATCATGCCTGATGCAAACAAAGATCAAGTGGTGAATAACCTAATCGGAGCCTCCGTTGGGGCTGCGGGGCAACGCTGTATGGCGATTTCTGTTGCGGTGTTTGTCGGCGATTCAAAACAATGGATTACAGACCTCAAACAGGCAATGGCGAAAGTACACCCAGGGCCTTGGGACGATGAGCAAGCTGCTTATGGCCCACTGATCAGTGAGCAAGCTAAACAACGCGTATTGGACCTAATTGAAGATGGCAAACAACAAGGCGCAGTGTGTGAACTCGATGGCAGTCAGTGTGAAGTGGAAGGCTTTCCCGATGGAAACTGGATTGGCCCAACCTTGTTTAGCGGTGTAACAGCGAACATGTCGATTTACACGCAAGAGATATTTGGCCCTGTTTTAGTTTGTATGGAAGTCGAAACGTTGCAAGAGGCCATTGAGTTGGTGAATCGCAACCCATACGGGAACGGCACTTCCATTTTTACGGCTAATGGCGCTGCTGCGAGAAAATATCAGCATGACATTCAAGTCGGTCAGGTTGGGATCAATGTGCCTATTCCAGTCCCTTTACCATTTTTCTCCTTTACTGGTTGGAGAGGCAGTTTCTATGGTGATTTACATGCGTATGGTAAACAAGCGGTACGTTTTTATACCGAGACTAAAACGGTGACGGCACGTTGGTTTGATGACGATATTCCAACGGGGCCCAATCTGACCATCCAACTGCGCTGAGTGAATAAAAGGAGCTTTTATGGACTTTGAACTTAATGAAGATCAACGTGCATTTGCCGATACCGCTCAACAATTTGCCGATGAGCGTTTAGCACCGATGGCGGCGGAGTGGGATGAAAAGCAGATTTTCCCCAAAGACGTATTGAGAGAGGCGGGGGAACTGGGGTTTCTCAGTCTCTACACACCAGAAGAACATGACGGCTTAGGGTTAAGCCGTTTGGATGCGTCAATTATCTTTGAACAACTCTCAATGGGCTGTACGTCGACGACCGCTTTCATGACTATCCACAATATGGTGAGTTGGATGATAGCCAGTTTTGCTACCGATGAAGCCAAAACGCAGTTCTGTCCGAAATTAGTTACGGGGGAGTGGTTAGGCTCCTATTGCTTAACCGAGCCTAATGCGGGATCGGATGCCGCTTCGTTGACCACAACCGCGAGCAAAAAAGGTGATACTTACGTGTTGAATGGTGGCAAAACCTTTATCTCTGGCGCAGGAGAGACAGATGTTTTGGTCGTGATGGCGCGAACCGGAGAAGCGGGTGCCAAAGGCGTGTCTGCATTTGTTGTTCCTGCTCATACAGGTGGTATCAGCTATGGGCGCAAAGAACCCAAAATGGGTTGGAACAGCCAACCAACACGAGCGGTTACTTTTGAAAATGTCGTTATTCCAGCTAGCCATTTACTGGGCGAAGAAGGGCAAGGTTTTGTCTTTGCGATGAAAGGGCTTGATGGAGGGCGTATAAATATTGCGACCTGCTCCGTCGGTACGGCTCAACAGGCCCTTAATCAGGCGGCACGGTACATTCAAGAACGTAAGCAGTTCGGCAAGCCGCTTGCGCAGTTTCAAGCCTTACAATTCAAATTGGCAGACATGGCGACAGAGCTAGTGGCTGCGCGGCAGTTGGTGCGCTATGCCGCCAGTAAACTCGACCGAAATGACCCGGATGCCACGGCTTATTGCGCGATGGCAAAACGGTTCGCAACCGATGTGGGCTTTCAGGTTTGCGACCAAGCGCTGCAGCTTTATGGCGGCTATGGTTACATCAAAGAGTATCCAATGGAGCGTCATTTCAGAGATGTGCGTGTGCATCAAATTCTGGAGGGAACGAACGAAATCATGCGCTTGATCATCGCGCGCCGTTTGCTCTCTGAGGAATCGGCCTTGCTGTAGCGAAGTATTGGATTTGCTCATTGAGAAAGGATTCAGATATGCCATTAACCCAAGCAGCCATTCAACATACGATCACTAATCACGTTGCGGTGGTGACAATGAACAACCCGCCAGCCAATACGTGGACAGCAGAGAGCCTCAAGGCACTGAAGTCGCTGATACTCACACTTAACGATGATAAGCAGGTCTATTCATTGGTTTTAACTGGCAGTGGAGACAAGTTTTTCTCTGCTGGTGCTGATCTCAAGCTATTTTCTGATGGTGACAAAGCGGTTGCGTTAGACATGGCGCGATGCTTTGGTGAAGCGTTTGAAACACTCTCGGAATTCCGTGGTGTTTCCATTGCCGCCATTAATGGTTACGCCATGGGCGGAGGGTTAGAAGTGGCATTAGCTTGTGATATTCGAGTAGTTGAAGAGCAAGCGGTACTTGCTTTACCTGAAGCCAAAGTCGGACTTTTGCCCTGCGCTGGCGGTACCCAAAACCTCACAGCGTTAGTAGGAGAAGGCTGGGCAAAGCGCATCATTTTATGTGGAGAACAAGTCAGCGCTGACAAAGCAAAAGAACTAGGCTTGGCTGAGGAGTTGGTTCCCAAAGGTGAAGCTTTAAGTAAAGCGCTGGAGCTTGCTGAATCTGTTTCGAACCAGTCGCCATCTTCTGTCGCCGCATGTAAGGCGCTCATTCAAAATATGCGCTCTGCGCCACTTCAACACGGCTTAATGAAAGAGCGAGAGTTGTTTCTGAATCTTTTTGATACGGAAGATCAAGTTGAGGGTGTTCGCGCCTTTTTAGAAAAACGCCCACCGCAATGGAAAAACCGATAGGAGGCCACATGGCAGGGATGGTAACCATCAGTGAAATAGAGTGCTTAGATGGCGTGCACCGCATTGGTATCGCAACGTTAGACAACACCGCTTCATTGAATGCATTGACGTATAACATGTTAGTCCAACTTAACGATCAGCTTGTCAAGTGGCAAGACGATCCGCATGTGACTTGTGTGGTACTCACTGGCGCTGGAGAAAAAGCATTCTGTGCTGGTGGTGATGTTCGAGCTATGTATCATGTCATGCATAACGAGAGCAAAGAAAAAATCGTAGAGTTCTGTACGGACTATTTCTCGTTGGAGTATGAGTGTGACTATCTCATTCACACTTACAACAAGCCTATTATCGGTTGGGGAGAAGGTATTGTAATGGGCGGTGGGATGGGGCTTTTTATGGGAACCAGCCATAAAGTTGTGACAACAACATCACGCCTTGCTATGCCAGAAATCAATATCGGACTGTATCCTGATGTGGGAGGTACGTGGTTTTTAAGCCAGATAGATCCGCAAGTGGGCTTATTCCTCGGATTGACAGGTTCAATGGTAAATTCAAGTGACGCTGTCACTATTGGTTTGGCCGATTGGTTACTGTTGGAAGAGCAGTATCCCACCTTACTGGATGAGCTAAAGCGGCTCCAGTGGGGCAAAGAAGATGCGAAAGAGTTGGTAACTGCGCTACTAAAATTAATGGAAGAACAGGTTATTGATAGCAAACCAACCACGCAAATTTGTCCATACTTAGATCAGATAGAGGAAGCGTGCAAAGGCTTTGATCTTAATGCGATAGCACAGCGAATCATGACTATCGAAGGGAATAGCCAGTGGATAGAAAACGCGAAACAAACGTTCGCATCGGGCAGTCCGATCACCGCGCATATTTGCTTTAGACAAGTGAAAGAGTACCACAGCTTACCGCTTGCAGATTGCTTCCGTTTAGAGTTGAGTTTGTCGGTTCGCAGTGCCTTATTAGGTGAGTTTAAAGAGGGCGTCCGTTCTCGGCTTATTGACCGGGATGGCGAACCTAACTGGATGTTTAACAATGTCAGTGAAGTCGATGAAGATATCATCGATACCTTGTTTACCTCACTTTGGCCGGATGACGAACATCCGCTTGCTGATTTGGGTGAACAAACACTAGGTCAATAAGGAGAATGATCATGAGTACCATCGCATTTATCGGTTTAGGAAGAATGGGGCATCCTATGGCGCAAAACTTACTCGCGTCTGGATTTAACGTGCAAGTATTCGATGTCGATAGCGAAGCCGCAAAGCAACTAGTACCTTTTGGTGCCGTGGTGGCGAGCTCTATCGAAGAGGTAGTAGATGGTGCTAGCACAGTCATCACGATGCTACCAGCAGGGTCTCACGTTCGTTCCGTGTATCTTGGTGACTTACATGGTGGCGTAGGTGTCCTCAATCTTGTCTCGCCAAGTACCTTGATGATTGATTGTTCAACCATTGATCCGGACTCTGCGCGATTAGTCGCCAATGAAGCGGCAAATAAACGTGTGTTGTTTGTCGACGCGCCCGTTTCGGGAGGCGTTGCTGGCGCGAAAGCGGCGACATTAACCTTTATTGTTGGTGGTTCGGATCAAGCGTTTTCTAAAGCCAATGCGATTTTGCAGTATATGGGAAAAAATGTTTTCCATGCTGGCAAAGCAGGCGATGGTCAAATGGCGAAAATCTGTAACAACCTTATGCTCGGCATTTTAATGTCTGGTACGTGCGAGGCATTAAACCTAGGTATCGATCATGGACTCGATCCAAAAGTGCTATCAAACATCATGCTGCAAAGCTCTGGCCGAAATTGGGCATTGGAGCTTTACAATCCTTGCCCAGGCGTGATGGACAGTGCGCCAGCTAGTCACGATTACCAACCGGGCTTTATGAGCAAACTCATGCTAAAAGATCTCGGCTTGGGGTTAGATGCGGCGTTACAAACACATTCTTCGGTTCCGATGGGGTCGTTAGCGCGCAACTTATATTCTTTCCACAACGCGAGCGGCCACGGCGAGCTCGATTTCTCAAGCTTATTTGAGTTATACAAGAGTAAGAAAGGCTAGACCGAGTTTTGTGACAAACCAGCCTGAGATGGTGACCTAAAACGCGCATCATTTCGGCCAACTTAGACTGGTTGAGATAGAGAACATTACGAGTTATGGAGTGCACCAATATGGACATAAAAAGTAGTGTTATTGCCATTACAGGAGCAGGGCAGGGGCTTGGGCAAATGATGGCCATTACCCTTGCTCAAGCTGGCGCTGATTTAGCGTTGTTGGATGTAAACGCCAGTGGCTTAATGGAAACACAAGAGCAGTGTCGAATGCTGAGTGCGAAAGCGTTGACATATCAAGTGGATGTCACCAACGAAATCGACGTTGAAACCACGTTTGAAGCGATTATCCAAGATTTTGGTCAACTCAATGGGTTAGTCAATAACGCTGGCGTGTTAAGAGATGGGTTACTTGTAAAAGCAAAAGATGGCGTGATCAGTAAGATGTCTTTGGATCAATTCAATTTGGTCATGAACGTTAACGTGACAGGAACATTTTTGTGTGGGCGTGAAGCGGCCGTCAAGATGATTGAGAGTGGCTCCCAAGGCGTTATCATCAATATTTCTAGTGTTGCGAGAGCAGGGAATATCGGACAAACCAATTATTCTGCATCTAAAGCGGCGGTCGCGACGATGGCGACAACATGGGCCCGTGAGCTCGCAAGATACGGTATTCGTGCGGCGGCGGTTGCACCAGGTGTAGTACACACCGCGATGGCAGAGCAAATGAAACCCGAAGCCATAGAGCGATTAGAAAAGATGATCCCAGTTGGCAGGATGGGCGAAACAAGCGAAATCGCGCATGCAGTAAAATACATTATTGAGAGTGATTACTTTACTGGCAGGGTTTTAGAAGTGGATGGCGGTATTCGTATGTAAGTGACCACTGAAATAAGGCTCTGATAGACCTGAATAATAAGTTTCTTTCCATTTCAACATTTTCTATGTTGTGGAGTGCTCATTCTGCGCAGCCCAAATGTATTTACAACTTATGTTTGGATTTACCTTGAGAATGATTTCTCACAATCCAATAAAGAGATGTAAATACCACTCAAATATTAAGTGAAATCATTAATTTGATGTTGATCACACTTTTGGTTTTTTAGTTTCCGCTTCTCATTAAGGCTATCTGCGTAAATGAAGTTGATAGTCAGTCTCATCAATTTTAAGTTTCAACTGTTTGTTTTTAAATAATTAATTGTTGAAGCACGAGAAATTCGTGTTGAGGTTACTATTCGATTTAAAGTGTGTAACTTCCATTAATGGAAGGTTAGTTTCCAGTTGTGGCTAATGAGCTTTAACTTTTTACTCCTCATAATGCGCCAAATGTAACATAGTGTTTCAAAGTGTAACAATAAACTCACACTAAGAGTGTGGTTTTGATCTCCACTCAATTCCGTTTTGTTTCGCTCTGAGCCCGACGTTACTCATGCTCAACACATAAACATTCTAATGACTATAACAACTGGTTCTTGGCTTGGTACCAATCGTATCGTAGTAAATAACGGTTCATTCTAGCTGGTTAAATGCTTGATGACGAAGTTGAAAAATTGTAAGTAGAATAACTACTTATCGAAGTTTCTTCTTGTTCTCATACATTACCTCTGCGCAATTTGTGAGCTCTTATTTACTTTGATTGGCATCTGCTTTGAAACCAGACAACCATCGAGAAAGTTAATGGAAGCCTCAAGATATAAACGCATCTTGTCGAGGGGAAGTTTGGCGTCCGTCATACTTATGCTCTCAGGATGTAATTCAGCTTTACTTGACCCCAAAGGTGCCATTGGTGTGCAAGAAAAAGAGTTAATTATTACTGCTCTTTTGCTGATGTTGATCGTTGTAATCCCTGTGATTTTAATGACGATTTACTTCGCTTACCGATACCGCGCCTCTAACACTGAAGAAGAGTACGCACCCGAGTGGTCACACTCGACCAAAATCGAAGTGGTGGTATGGACAATTCCAATCATCATCATTGCGATTCTTGCGACGATCACATGGCGTTCGACTCATGAACTAGAGCCCTCCAAACCATTGGAAAGTGATGTTAAACCAATGACCATCGAAGTGGTGTCACTCGATTGGAAATGGTTGTTCATCTATCCAGAAGAAAACATTGCGACGGTAAACTATGTGGCGTTCCCGAAAGACGTGCCAGTGCAGTTCAAACTGACTTCGGACAACATCATGAACGCGTTTTTCATCCCTCGCTTAGGTACACAGATCTACGCGATGCCAGGAATGGTAACCAAGCTCAACCTGATAGCGAACCACGAAGGTGACTACAAGGGTTTTGCATCGAACTACAGCGGCGAAGGCTTTTCGCAAATGAAGTTCACAGCTTCAGCAATGTCTGATCGTGCTGCGTTCCTAAATTGGGTGCAGAAAGTGAAGGCGAGCCCTGATCGTATTGAAGATTGGGAGCAATACAGCTCACTGGCAGCGCCAAGTATCGCAGAGCCAGTCACTTTGTTCTCTAGCGTTCCTCCGTTCTTGTTCACCGACGTTGTGACTCAGCATCCTGGTTCAATGAACTGTTTGCCTGAAAACCAAGGATAATCGTAATGTTTGGAAGATTAACTCTTGATTCAGTTCCATTCCACGAACCTATTATCGTCATCACCCTAGCGGTTGTGGCGCTGGTTGGTTTAGCCGTAGTTTACGCGGTGACCAAAGCCGGAAAGTGGCAATATTTGTGGAATGAATGGTTTACTTCAGTAGACCATAAAAAACTTGGCTTCATGTACATCGCAGTAGCGATGGTGATGCTTGTTCGTGGTTTTGCTGACGCAGTCATGATGCGTAGTCAGCAACTCCTTTCTTCTGCGGGTGAAGCAGGTTACTTACCACCGCATCACTACGATCAAATTTTTACTGCCCATGGCGTGATCATGATCTTCTTCGTAGCGATGCCATTGGTCATTGGTCTGATGAACATCATCGTGCCATTGCAGATTGGTGCGCGTGACGTAGCTTTCCCGTATCTGAATAACTTGAGCTTCTGGCTGTTTGTTGTAGGTGTCATCCTAACAAACATGTCTCTCGGCTTAGGTGAATTTGGTCGTACCGGCTGGTTGGCGTATCCGCCGCTTTCAGGTATTGAGGCTAGCCCAGGAGTCGGGGTCGACTATTGGATTTGGGCGCTGCAGATATCAGGTGTTGGTACGACGTTAACAGGCGTGAACTTCTTCGCGACCATTTTGCGTATGCGTACACCGTCTATGCCAATGATGAAGATGCCAGTTTTCACTTGGGCGTCTCTGTGTGCAAACATTTTGATCATCATTTCATTCCCAATCCTAACGGTGACTATCGCTCTGCTTACGCTGGATAGATACCTAGGCATGCACTTCTTTACCAATGATCTTGGCGGCAACGTAATGATGTACGTCAACCTGATTTGGGCTTGGGGTCACCCAGAAGTGTACATCTTGATCTTGCCAATTTTTGGTGTGTTCTCAGAAGTCACCGCAACCTTCTCACGTAAAAAGTTGTTCGGTTACACATCGCTAGTTTGGGCTACCGTAGTTATCACGATTCTTGCCTTTGTCGTTTGGCTACACCACTTCTTTACGATGGGGTCTGGCGCGAACGTAAATGCCTTCTTCGGTATTGCCACGATGATCATTTCTATCCCAACAGGGGTGAAGATCTTCAACTGGCTATTCACGATGTACAAAGGCCGCATCCGCTTTACGACGCCAATGATGTGGACGGTGGGTTTCCTGATCACCTTTACTGTTGGTGGTATGACGGGCGTACTAATGGCTGTTCCGGGCGCAGATTTCGTTCTGCATAACTCAGTATTCCTTATCGCTCACTTCCACAACGTTATCATCGGTGGTGTGGTGTTTGGATGTTTCGCTGCGATCACTTACTGGTTCCCGAAAGCGACCGGTTTCACCATGAATGAAACTTGGGGCAAACGCGCGTTCTATCTTTGGATTATTGGTTTCTTAATGGCGTTCTTACCGCTTTACGCGCTGGGCTTCATGGGGATGACTCGTCGTTTAAGCCAAGACATCAACCCAGAATACTTCCCACTGTTGTCGATTGCCGCATCAGGTACGGTTGTGATTGCGCTGGGCGTATTATCTCAGTTCATCCAAATTTACGTGAGTATCCGTGACCGCGAGCAAAACCGTGATCTAACTGGTGACCCGTGGGGTGGTCGTACTCTTGAGTGGGCAACATCGTCTCCACCGCCGTTCTACAACTTTGCGCACCTACCAAAAGGTGATGTGCTGGATGCCTTCTGGTACCAGAAACAAAGTGGCGAGTTCGATCCAACTAAAGAAGTGGAATACGAACGTATTCATATGCCAAAAAACACGGCAACAGGCATCTACGTGTCGGCTTGGTCGCTCCTATTTGGCTTCGGAATGATTTGGTACATCTGGTGGCTAGCGGCGGCAAGTTTGGTCGGTATTATCGTGACGTGTATTCAGCATAGCTATAACGATGATGTGGATTACTACGTGGAAGTTGAAGAGATCAAAGCAATTGAGGCCGAACGTCGAGCTCAGCTTGAAGAAGCGAAGAAAAACTCAGTGAAAGACAGCGAAAGTAAAGATGATCTGGAGGTGACGTATGCAAACTAATATCGCATCACATCACGACCATGATCACCACCATGACACGAATGGCAACAAGCTATTTGGCTTCTGGGTTTACCTGATGAGTGACTGTGTATTGTTTGCGACCTTGTTCGCGACTTACGCTGTGCTGTCGAGCAATTCAATTGCGGGCCCTACAGGTAAAGACATTTTCGAACTCCCATTCGTGTTTGTCGAAACCATGCTGCTGCTGTTTAGCAGTATCACATTTGGTTTTGGCATTATCGCGATGAAGCGCAACAACGTTGCTGGTCTCAAACGTTGGATGTTAGTCACGTTCGCGCTTGGTCTTGGCTTTATCTGTATGGAGGTCTATGAGTTCCATCACCTGATTGAAGAAGGCTATGGGCCCCAAACAAGTGCATTCCTGTCGGCATTCTTTACGTTGGTTGGTACGCACGGCCTGCACGTAACCTTTGGTCTGATTTGGTTAGCGGTAGCGTATCATCAACTGTCGACGAAAGGTCTGAACGACAATATGGCAATGCGCTTTAACTGCTTAAGCCTATTCTGGCACTTTCTAGATATCGTTTGGATTTGTGTCTTTACCATCGTTTACTTACTGGGGGTAATGTAATGGATCAACATGTAGAAACCAGTGCGTCAGATTACGTGAAAGGCTTTATTGCCTCACTGATTCTGACGGTAATTCCGTTCTACTTTGTTTGGACGAAATCATTACCAGATACAACGACCTATGCGATTCTATTTGGATGTGCATTAGTGCAGATATTTGTTCACTTTAAATACTTCTTGCACATGGAAACAAAAACATCCGACGGACGTTGGAACCTTGTATCACTGATGTTTACCGCCATTGTTGTACTTATCCTTATCGCTGGCTCGGTATGGATCATCTACAACATGAACGTCAACATGAAGTTGTAGGTCAAGGTATGCTGAAAAGTTATTTGTCTATCACTAAACCGGGCATTATTTTCGGCAACCTGATTTCTGTTGCGGCGGGGTTCTTCCTCGCCGCAAAAACAGAACCAGCCAGTCTAATGTTGTTCGTTACGACGTTAGTTGGTGTTGGGTTAGTCATCGCTTCAGGTTGTGTGGTGAATAATATTTTCGATCGTGATATCGACCAAAAGATGGCACGTACACGAAATCGTGAAACAGTGAAAGGCAACATCAATATCGATATTGCGTTTGTTTATGCACTTGCTTTATTGCTGGTAGGAACCGCACTGTTATTTATCCGAGTGAACCCACTATCCGCTGTCGTCGTGTTGCTTGGTTACGTGTATTACGTGTTCTTTTACACGATGTGGTACAAACGTAACTCGGTGTATGGAACCTTAGTGGGAAGTATCTCAGGCGCAGTTCCGCCATTGGTGGGTTACTTGGCGGTAACAAACTTCATTAGCTTGGAAGCGATTTTACTCTTTACCATGTTCTGTCTCTGGCAAATGCCGCACTCTTATGCCATTGCCATGTTCCGCATGCAAGACTACCGAGAAGCCGGGATTCCCGTATTGCCAGTTAAAGAAGGTATTCATAAAGCGCATCGACACATGAAAGCGTATGTCGTGGCGTTTGGAGCAGTATCGTTGGGGTTATTTTTACTAGGTGAAGCCGGGTATGAATACTTAGCGGTTGCAGCGGTTGTTTGCTTTATGTGGACGAAAGTGACCTTTCGCAGCATTGATGACAACAACTACATCGCTTGGTCAAAGTCGGTGTTTAAAGTCTCACTGCTAGTGGTGATGGGGATCAGTGGTGTGCTTGGTGTCGAGTTGATTCCTCTAGCTCTGTAACAACCAGACCTAAGCGTTTGCTACGCGCTAATATCTTGTGCTGCTGAATGCATCAATGGCCTTACCTAGAAGTAAGGTCATTTAACTTTCTATTGTCCTTTGTTTTCCCTGTTCCTCCTCTAGCTTCACTATCACGTATTCATATCTAAAAGTAAAAACAACCAGCGTGTAAAACATAGTGGAGCGCGTTTCCGCTGACGCGTAATAATGCCAAGAGATAGCGACGATTAAGCCAAAAAGTATAAACAGCGCAATAACTCTACTTACCATATGAGAATTCAATATCGACAGTTTGTAATGTAAACATTTGGGGGGAGTGCTAGTTCTCATAGCAGCATACAAACTAACAATGTGAATGTTTGAGTTGAATCACCTGCTAGCGAAATACACAAGTTTTACTACTGAAAGTGGGAGAGGAAGTATCTTAACTCCAGTGAAATGAACACGATTAAGAATCATCCTTTTACATAATCTAAAAACTCACTAAACCTTAACCCAGATTAAAGTTTTGTCGTCTCCGAGGCATTAAGGTGCGCCTGTAGTTTGCAGGTCTCAAGGATTCAGAGAAGGAACAGCCATACATCGTGTATCGCTGTTCCTTTTTCGTTCTTGTTTACTTGCGAAAAGATAAAACATAAAGACAACTTTAAGAGGACTGGTTTTGAGCATTTTGTTTTCCGAAGCCCGCATTGGCAACATGACCCTAAAGAACCGTTTTGTGAGAAGCGCAACGTGGGAGAACATGGCGACCGAAGATGGTCACATGACGGTAAAGCTTTACGATATTTACGAAACGCTTGCGAAAGGGGAAGTTGGGCTTATTGTTACGGGTTATGCCAATATCGTTGAAGAAGAGAAACCCAACGCAGGTATGATGGGGATCTACAACGACTCTTTTATTGAAGAATACAAAAAGCTAACAGAGCTAGTACATCAACAAGATTCTAAAATCGTGATGCAAATTGCTTACGGTGGCACCAAAACCACCCATAACGTCGGTGAGCGTGTCATCTTCGCTCCGAGTGACGTGCCTGAGCGTGGTACAAATACGCAAGGCAAAGCGATGACAAAGGACGAAATAGACTACATCATAAAGGCATTCGCATTGGCGAGTAAACGTGCTCAAGACGCTGGTTTTGACGGCGTAGAGATTCATGCGGCGCACACTTATTTAATTAACCAGTTTTTAAGCCCGTACTATAATCGTCGCGAAGACGAATATGGTGGTGACTTAGAAAATCGCATGCGCTTTCTTTTAGAAATTTATTCTGAAACCAGAAAGCTGGTTGGAAGCGAATTTCCCATCCTCGTTAAACTGACGGCAACAGAGTTCTTTGACGGCGGTTTAACGTTCAATGAAACTCGCGTCGTCTGCAAGAAACTTGAAGAAATAGGCGTTGATGCGATCATCGTATCTGGCAATGTTCACGGCAAAGCAAACGAACTTGTTGGTCAAACGTTCGATGGTTACACACTACAAGAAGAAGGTTACTTTCACGAATATGGTCACGTGATCAGTCAGGACGTTAGCATACCGGTGATTACTGTCGGCGGGCTGAGCGACATTGATGCGATTGAGAAAATTGCAGAAAACACAGGTATCCAATTTTTTGCTGTGTCACGCCCTTTATTGGCTGAGCCACAGTTGATCAAACGTTGGAAAGAAGGCAATCGCGCACCAGTAGATTGTGAACGTTGCTCAAAGTGTCGTACCAAGCGTGGTAACTTTTGCGTGGTGTATAAGAACCGAAATCGTCGCAAAAAATAGAACGAAGCGAATACACAAATACAAATTAGCCTCCACTCTGAATATGGAGGCTTTTAATTATCCGCATGTTAATCGAACCATTATTTATCTTCTTTTTGATAGTTTAAATAATGCACACAAAGATCGTGAAATGCTTTAGCTTGAGGCGAGATCGTGCGATCGGTTAACGTAAATATACCAATTTGCCTTTCAAGTGGTGGATCGATAAGCGGAATCCAAACCAAGCGTGTTTCATTGGTTGGGAAAGCAAGCTTCGGTAGGGTCGTGACACCAATCCCAAGTTCTAAGACAGAAAACAGTGAAGTAATATTTTCGACCGAATAGAGCGCTTGCTGACTCAGAGCTCTTGCTGGGGTTGGATCGAGAAGTGTACAAGTGCCGTTACGGATAAAGGGTTGTTCCAACAAAGTTTGCCACTCGATTCCTTCTGGATGACTTGCAATAGGGTTGTCCTTTAAACACACCACGCCTATTGGATCGGCTAACAGCGGCGTAAAGTCAATGCCGCCCTCATCGAGGTGAGAGGGGTTACCGAGCGCCAAGTCGACTTCACCGGAGAGTAAGCGAGCCTCGACGCCCGCCGCGTTATCATCGATCAAGCTTACTTCTACATTTGGATACTGCTCGCAAAAGGCACCCAACACGCTAGGGATGAGTTTCGCTGCAACAGAAGGAACGCTCGCAATTCGCACTCTCCCTTGCTGTCCGGCCGCGGCAGCTTTGAGATCGTTGTCCAGCGCACTGTAGATATTGAGAAACTGAACCACCTTGGGCAGACAAATTTCACCAAACGGGGTCAATTTGGTTTTGTTTCCGGGTTCAAACAGCGTTTGCCCTAGAATTTTTTCAAGCTCTTTTATCGATGTTGACAGTGCCGCCTGAGAACGATTTGCACGATGTGAAGCGGCTCGAAAGCCTCCTTCCTCGACTACCATCACAAAATGCATTAATTGTTGAAGCTTAATACTCATCCCTAATGCCTCTTAATCCCTTTATTTACGTTATTTTAAACAGAGTGATAAGTTTAATTTATCAAATGTCAAAAATTTACCGTTAGATTTATCGCCTGTCAATGTGCATCATTTAACCATATTGAAACAAAGCTGTTACAAAGGTTGAAAGGCACGTGAATACTCCTACTAAAAAACACCCAGTTAAAACCAGTCTATTTGCTTCTAAAGCGCCGCTTGAATGGGCGATAGTCAACAACGGAACCCTGTATACGGCTCAAATTCCTATTGATGACACAGGCGCGGTTGTGGAAGGCGGTATCGAAGCACAAACACGTCAAACCTTTAACAATCTCATTCACACCCTGGAGTGTGCAGGGGAGTCTTTGGACTCGGTGTTGCAGGTCCTGATTTATGTGACCGACAGAGAATACTTAAAGACCGTTAACCAAGTGTACGCGGAATATTTTGAAGCGCCGTACCCAAATCGCGCCGCCATGGTGGTTGCAGGGTTAGCGCGAGAAGAGATGTTGGTGGAGTTTGTTGTCTACGCGTCGGCAAGCCAACCAGAATAAATCCAATAAGAACAATTAGAGATCAGTGAGTGGGTGGCTTGCCATCACAAATCGGAAGAACAAGGAAAGAACCATGACTTTTATTAACAATGTTCAAGCAGAAAAATCCCTCTATATAGCAGGTGAATGGCAATCGGGCATGGACACCATCGCCAATATTAACCCTTCTGATATCAGCGAAAACATTGGCGATTTCGCACAAGCGAGTGTGTCGCAAGTAGAGCAAGCGATTCAAGCGGCTAAATCAGCGCAGCCAGAGTGGGAAAAAACACCAATCGAGCGCAAGCAAGCAGTGCTACAAGCGATTGGTGATGAGCTCATTGCACGATGTGACGAATTGGGCACCTTACTTTCGCGTGAAGAAGGTAAGCCATTTGCTGAAGGTCGAGGTGAGATATACCGTGCTGGCCAATTCTTCCAATACTTTGCTGCTGAGGTTCTGCGTCAAATTGGCGATAACGCTGCTTCCGTCCGTCCAGGTGTCTCCGTTGAAGTTACTCGTGAAGCCGTCGGCGTTATCGCCATTATCTCTCCTTGGAACTTTCCAACAGCAACAGCGGCTTGGAAAATCGCGCCAGCACTTGCGTTTGGCAACAGCGTCGTCTGGAAGCCTGCCAACCTAACCCCAGCAAGTGCCGTTGCGCTGACAGAGATTATCCATCGCCAAGGTTTACCTGCCGGCACGTTTAACCTCGTTTTGGGTAGCGGTTCGCAAGTCGGTAATACCCTTATCAATTCGAAGGATGTGAACGGCGTGAGCTTCACTGGTTCTGTGGACACAGGCCGTAAAGTTGCAGCGGCAACGGCACCAAATTTTGTGCGTTGTCAGCTAGAGATGGGTAGCAAAAATGCGCTCGTAGTGGCAGATGATGCAGACATTCAAATTGCCGTTGAAGCGACAATCGCAGGCTCATTCTCGGGTGCAGGTCAAAAGTGCACCGCGTCTTCTCGTCTTGTGGTTATGGACGGAATTCACGACGCGTATGTTGAAGCGCTAATCCAACGCATGAGCGAACTTAAAGTGGGTCACGCACTGGAAGAGGGCGTGTTCATGGGCCCTGTGGTTGATGGTAACCAGCTGAATGCGAACTTTGAGTGGATCGAAAACGCACGCCAAGCAGGCGCGGAGCTGGCTTTCGGTGGTGAGCGTCTGAGCCTAGAGCATGACGGTTACTACATGTCACCAACTCTGTTTTTAAATACACAGAATGGCTGGGAAGTGAACCAAGAAGAAGTCTTTGCGCCAATGGCGAGCGTGATTCGCGTTTCTGATCTGGATGAGGCAATTGCAGTCGCGAACGATACGCGCTTTGGCCTGACAGGCGGCATTATCACGCAAAGCTTGCGTAATAGCGCGATCTTCAAACAGCAAGTCCAAACGGGCTGCGTCATGGTTAACTTGCCAACTGCGGGTACAGATTATCACGTTCCATTTGGTGGCCGTAAAGAATCTAGCTTTGGTCCTCGTGAGCAAGGTCAGTACGCCAAAGAGTTCTACACCGTAGTGAAAACCGCTTATCAGCGTCCTTACTAAGATCGACAGGGTAACTGATGGTGTCAGTTGCCCGCACGAAAAGGCTAAGAAATTGTTTAAGGAGTGGTTATGTACCAACAACGGATTGTGATTGACGGATTGCAGTACTGCAATTGGGATCGAGAGTATTTCCAAACGCTTAAGGCGAGTGGCATTACCGCCGTTCATGCCACCATCGTCTACCACGAAACTGCGCGCGAAACCTTAACGCGTTTTGCTGAATGGAACTTGCGCTTCGAGCAAAATGCGGACCTCATCATGCCTATTTATTCAATGGCAGATGTAGAAAAAGCCAAAGCAGAAGGTAAAGTCGGCATCTTCTTCGGCGCGCAAAATTGCTCACCTATCGATGATGAAATTGGCCTGATTGAAGTGATGCGCCGCCAAGGTCTGCTGATCATGCAACTGACCTACAACAACCAAAGCTTACTGGCGACAGGTTGTTACGAACAAAACGATTCCGGCGTAACTCGCTTTGGTAAACAAGCGATTGAAGAGATGAACCGAGTCGGGATGATCATTGATATGTCCCACAGCGCGGAGCGTTCGACGTTGGAAGCTATCGAGCTCTCTTCGCGTCCAATTTGTATCAGCCATGCTAACCCGACATTTGCGCATGACGCACTGCGCAACAAGTCCAACACCGTGATCAAAGCACTGACGGAGCGCGGTGGTTTGATTGGATTCAGTTTATATCCATTCCATTTGCCAAATGGCAGCCAGTGCACGCTGGATGATTTCTGCCAGATGGTTGCGAAAACCGCAGACATGTTTGGCGTTGACCATTTAGGTATCGGTAGCGATTTGTGCCTAAATCAGCCGCAACAAGTGTTGGAGTGGATGCGCAACGGGCGTTGGTCAAAAGCGATGGATTACGGCGAAGGTTCTGCAAGTAACTCGGGATGGCCAGATGCGCTGCCATGGTTCTGCGGCAGCGCAGGGATGGAGAACATCTACAACGGATTAATGGGTCACGGATTCAGTGAATCTGAGGCTGGAAAAATATTGGGTGAAAACTGGTTCAACTTCCTTAAAGAAGGATTAGAGCCTATTTCATAGCATTCCCCAAAGTAGGAACCGCCTGCCCACATAATAACAATACGGCAGGCGTAAAACTCACATTTGTAGCCAGTCTTTGGCTGCTGCAAAGAACCTCTGGAGCCAGAGTATGTCTGATTTAACCAATAGCATGAAAGCTTCCACGATGAGCGTGTCATCGGGCAAGTCGAAAGCAAAACACAACACATCAACAACAGAAAACACGACGAACAAATTAGGACTGAATAACCCGGCCTTTTGGTATAGCGGTGGTTTCATCGCGTTGTTCGTTGCTATTGCACTTTATGACGGCGAGCTGTTATCTACGATCGTTAACGCTGGCTTTGGCTGGGCAGTTCAGGTGTTTGGTCCATACTGGCAGTTACTGCTGCTTCTCACTTTTCTTATTGGTCTTGGCTTGGCTGCAGGGCGAACAGGCAAGGTGATGTTGGGCGGGATTGCAAAACCAGAAATGGATTCTTTCCGCTGGATGGCGATTATTTTCTGTACCTTATTGGCTGGTGGTGGCGTTTTCTGGGCCGCGGCTGAGCCTATCGCGCATTATGTTAGCCCACCTCCTTTGTACGGCGCGCAAGATAACCCGCAGCAAGGTGCGGTGAATGCGTTGTCGCAATCCTTTATGCACTGGGGCTTTCTAGCTTGGGCGATTGTAGGTAGCTTAACTTCGATCGTGGTGATGCACCTACATTACGACAAAGGTTTACCGCTAAAACCCCGTATTTTGCTTTACCCAGTCTTGGGCGAACGAGCACTTAAAGGCCAACTCGGTGCATTGATTGACGCGTGCTGCATTATCGCGGTAGCCGCAGGCACCATCGGGCCAATTGGGTTTCTAGGCTTGCAGGTTAGCTACGCGTTAAATGCGTTGTTTGATATCCCTGATGGCTTTACCACTCAGCTTATCATCATCTTGTTTGCGATTGCGCTTTACACCTTGTCAGCACTCAGTGGATTAAGCCGAGGCATGCAACTGCTTAGTCGTTACAACGTGATTCTGGCAATGGCATTGATGGTTTACATCCTGTTTTTCGGTCCGACGAATTTTATCTTTAACGGATACATTCAAGGTGTAGGAAGCATGTTGGATAACTTTATCCCAATGGCGACTTATCGCGGTGACGAAGGTTGGCTAAGTTGGTGGACAGTATTTTTCTGGGGCTGGTTCCTGGGTTATGGTCCGATGATGGCAATCTTTATTGCGCGTATTTCCCGTGGTCGAACTATTCGCCAAGTTATTTCCACCATCAGTATTGTGGCTCCGTTAACCACCTGTTTTTGGTTCACGATTGTGGGCGGCTCAGGCCTTGCGTTTGAAATTGCTGAACCGGGTAGCGTGAGTGCGGCGTTTGAGGGCTTTAACTTGCCAGGTGCTTTGCTTGCAGTGACTCAGCAACTACCAATGCCAATGCTGACTTCAATTCTATTTCTGATTTTAACCACGATCTTCATCGTCACGACGGGCGACTCAATGACCTACACAATCAGTGTCGTGATCAGTGGTGAAACGGAGCCGAATGCGATCATCCGTACCTTCTGGGGCGTAATGATGGGTGTGACGGCATTGATCCTAATTTCCCTTGGCTCTGGCGGCATTTCTGCACTGCAATCTTTCATTGTGATTACCGCGGTTCCGGTTTCGTTGATTCTGTTACCGTCGCTTTGGAATGCGCCGCAAATCGCAATCAAAATGGCGAAAGAGCAAGGGCTATAACAATTATCTAATTCAAACAACGTGGAGCTTGTGCGGTGTTTTCCTCCTGCATCCGCACAAACCCTAGTATTCTTACAATAACAAATAGGTGGTGAGCAAAATGGATGCACATCGTTCTACTTATACGGAAGCAACTATGCGCGATGCAGCGATTGTCATGGCAGCCGAAAGGCTTGGCGCAATGCACCAAAACCGAATCAGCTTTGTTCGCAGTCTGATTCGTAATATGGCAAGCCAAAACTGGCAAGTAACCAAGCATGAGTGGCAGCTTTGTCCTCGTGGTTATGGTCATGTGATTTACAAATTGACCACGCCAGAGTACGTTTATCATTTGGTGGTATTCTGTGATGAAATTGCCGACGACGAGCGTAATGATCGCGTAATTGCTGAAAAGTGGGACGTCACATTTGCACTGGTTCAAGGCGATGTTGATGTTACTTTGTTGGAAAGATTGCGAGAAAATGTACCGCTGCAAGAAGCGGGACGTAATCCAAACAACGTACTTGTTCTTGCTCGCGCAAACAAAAGTGTGCGCGTGTTTGAGCACATTGTTAGCGCGCTTTCTCAAGGCGAGCAGCCTGAGCCGAAAGAGTTAGCGGAAGTGGGTTATATCCTGCGTACCACAGCTGTTTATGGTAACGGAAAGTTTGGTATCGCCGATTTCAAACTGTTAGAGAACAACTCAGATTTCAGCCAGTCTTTTAGTGCGCAAATGTGTGCAGTATATATGTTGCGTGAATTCAGCCTAGATTGGGTGCACTATCTGGCACTTCAACAAGGTGGCGACAACGCGGTGGCTTTGCATCGTGGCTTGCAGCGCTACCTTGGTGTCGGCAATGCTACTGGCTTAGGCATGGCTCCATACTTGATTAATCATCCGTGTATTGTTGACCAATGGATGACCTCTCGTGAACGTGCGGTAGCGCGAGTCTTTGCGATGCCATGTGAAGCTTCATTCCATGCTCCTTTGCAAGGATTGCTGCAAAAAGCACAGCGTCATTTAGAGCAAGTCATCACCATCAATGAACATCAAGACAGGCTCAATCATCAAGCGATAGCAGACATCAAACAACTGCTATCGAAGCTAACAACGTTAATGGCATCACATCCGAATTGGGCGAGTTTGGTCGAGCATAAGAAAACAATGAGTGTGGAAGCCCAAGAAATCCTCACCTCTTGCTTGATCGAACTCTACCCATCTTTAGTGGATGAATTTGCTAGCCAAATGAATACGGATGAAACGTTATCTATTCCGGGCGGGAAAAAGATCCAAGATTTACTGGAAGTGTTGCAAAGCAAGTACCGCTGGGCGATTGATGCGGATTACTCACTAGCCGAGAACAACTACTGGTTCTGGTATCGCTCACAAGACAAAGAAGAGCCAAGGCTTGGTGTTCGCGGGGAAGAGGCTGGAGAAGAAAAAGAACTGCCGCTTGATATCGGCAGACAAGTGAATCGCTTGTACCAGGCCTTGCTTGACTGTGATGTAGAAATGTCCGTAGCAGAGTTTCTATTGCAAAAACCGGCTTATCGTTCGATCACACGTCGCGTATGGACGTTAGGTAGCCGTGCGATGGGGGATATTCAAATGAACGTGCTGCGTAAAGATGCGTTACCAATGCACTTATTGCGCTGTAAATTGGCGATCTTTGGCGCGACTAAGTTTGATCCGCGCTCGGATCGTTGGGTTAGAGTAACTTTTCTCCAAGGCGCGCCGCTGTTGGATGAAATTCACGACCCTAAATTGACAGACACATGGATTTTCCCTAGCATGCCGCCACGTGACGAAATTGAGCAAAGTGATAATCAAAAAATCAGTGGAGGATTTGCATTATGATCGTCTCTCACAACGAATTGGTGGCCGCGGTTAATAAGGCATTTCTTGGCATGCGCCGTCACTGTGGTGAGGCGGATGTCATTGCGAACATGGTGGCGGACTTGCAAATGGTTGGCTTACATGGAGTTCGCCATTTTAATAACGCCAGTCTATTTCTTGGGCTAGATTCAGACTGCGCCGTATCGGTGACCAACAGCACGTCAGCGAGTATCGAGATGGATTTGCACAACGGCAGTGTGGCGTGTCATTTACCCGCTGTGTTGGATTTCGCACTTGAGAAAATGATTAACCGTAAGTCGATTACCATTACGTTGAAACAGTGCCATAACCGTTGGTTGGGTTTCAGTGAGTTGTTGAAGCTCTCTGCGAAAGGCATCGCGTGTCGCGCACAATGGGTCAATGGCTCTAGTCCCAAGCGAACGCTTTATGTGTTAAATCGTGGACGAATCGCGCCAGAAGTCTTTTTCTCGGATCAGTTTGATGGGCATGATACGGATTTGCATAGTATGGTTATCGAGCTCTCCGTGAACGATTTCGATATCGAGAAAAGTGCACAAGGGTATACCACCCACATTGAAGGTGATGAGTTAAGCCGCACGCAACAAGCTTCTTGGCAAAATGGTATCTTTGTCGAAGACCAAGAATGGGAAACACTGAAACAAACCGCAACCGCGTTGCTGGTGGAGAACAGTGAGCGTTCTATGCTCGGTGCTGGCGGTGTGGTTTAAGCGATGAAAGGCGATGATTCCAAGTAGAAGTGATGAAGGCTGCTGTTTAGCGGCCTTTTTTGTGCGCGAAGTTTGGTCACTTCTGAAGTTCAAAGACTATGATTACCGTTATCCGCAAGATGGATCAACACAGGTAAGAAAAGTGGATCTGCAAGAGAATAAAAGAAATGCCATTGCGTTTTACGAAACCGCCTATAGAGGTAATCCAAGAAAGGCAGTTGAAGACTACGTAGGTGATGAGTACATCCAGCACAATCCATTAGTTGGAAATGGCCCCGAGGCTTTTATCGAGTATTTTGAGCGGATGCAAAACGAGTATCCCGATAAAGATATTAGGTTTGTGCGAGCTATTGCTGAAGGGAATTTGGTGGCACTACACACTCACCAAACATGGCCTAATGATATTGAATACGTGACAATGGATTTCTTTCGTTTTGATCATAATGGGAAGATTGTTGAACATTGGGACGCTCTGCAAGAGATCCCTAAAGAAACATTGAATGGTCACACCATGTATTAACGAGTCGTTGATTAGTCTCCCATGCCGTTTATTCAAACGGTATGGGAGGTTAAATAATTTGTGGCACTCGAAGTATTAATCATCAAAGCGCTTTTTCGATTCTCACCGCGACGTCTTCAGATACCCAGCCTTTCCATAAGTCAGGGTAGGTATTAAAGAAGTAAAACATCGCTTCTTCACCGTCCGCGTAGTTATCTTCCATCCAGGCCAGCATTTCACTCATTTGCTCGTTGGTAAATCCGCGTTTCTGCAAGTACGCGAATGCTTGGGGTTCTTTGCTCGCAAACGCCTCCGTTGTTACTGTACGAACTGGAGAAGGTGGGTACATTGTTACTTTTGGTGAAGCGCAATCAGGCTGAGTGGTACAGTTGCGATACTCTTCTAAATCTGTTCCGCTACCAAAATCCACTTTGACCATATCATACTTGCCCAATACGGGGGTCGGTGACCAGTAGTAACCAAACCAAGGCATTTTGCGATCATAGGCTTTGGCGATGGTGCCAGCTAATGCTGCGCCAGATCCTGGGTCAACCATCTCAAAGCCGTGCTCACTTAACCCTAATGCATTAAACAAGTGACCGGAGGTGATTTGGCATGTCCAACCAGCAGGGCAGCTATAGAACGCGAACTTGTCATCATCTTCTGGGTGTTCAAATAGTTTGGCGTGCTTGATGACGCCTTCTATCGTCGCGAGTTCTGGATACTGTTTTACCAGATAGGCGGGAACCCAAAAACCTTCTTCACCACCATTGACAAGCGATTCACTAGCGATGCGCAAGCGTTTATCCGCAATCCCTTTATCAAGTGCTTCTTTAATACCGTTTGTCCATAACTCTGGCGCAACGTCAGGCTGTCCCTTTTCAATCATAGAGGTGCCTGTAGGAACGCTATCACCAGGGATCAATTCCGCATCGCACTGGTAGCCTTCATTTAAGACAAATTGGTCGATGTGCGCCATTAAGCTGGCCGAATTCCAATTCATGTCTGCGATGGTTATTTTTCCGCATTCGTCCGCATTTGCATGAGTAGATAATGCTGATAGCAGCAGAACAGAGAGCATTGAAGGTGTCGTCTTCATGTGACTGAATTTCCTTGTCGTTGTCATTTACTTCAGTATATACATCGGTTTATAAAGATTCAGTGAACAAGTTTTTTTCAGTGACGTTAAGCATAAAAACGGCGATTTATGAAGTGTTTGGTGAGAAGGGTTTAAAGGGAGTTAATACAGCAAGAACACTCCTTCGTAGCCGCCAATCTCAATATGAGAAACATAGTCGCCGATGTTACCGTCTTGATCTACAGGTCGCATAGGCTCTGGAAGTGCGATAGTTATCCTCGGTGAGGAGAAGTAATCGATATTTTTGCCAAAAAAATCAGTCCGATACAGCACTCGGCCTTTAGTGAATTCGCGGGATAACACCATCTCCGTAGGACCATGCACCACCACCGTATCGTCTGAGTGATACGCAAAGTACGTATGGGTTGGTAACAAATCGATAGCGCCATTGGGCAAGTCAGGATGAGCCACTTTGCTCATAGAAGCATCTCCAATCACCGTGTAATCGGCAGGATAGGGCGTGCTGGTGGACATCATTACCGGAGTCGCCTGATACCCCTCTGGTATTTGATTGGCAGGCTCTCCCAAATCAACGGCAAGCAAGGTGCTAGGTTGATAAGCAATATTCTTTGGTACGCCTGCCTTCCAGAAGTTGTCACTTGTTGTGTTATTACTTCCATATAAGTAGCCATTGTTCCACTGATTAAAGTAACTGCGCTCAGGGTGATAGTTTAAGTAGAACACTGCTAGTGCAGAGTATTGGTCCTGTTTCCAATTGTCTTCTGTGTTCCCAAAGTATTGAACGCGACCATAACGCGTTGTCGCTTGATAAATCACTTTCTGGCCAGCTTTGGCGAGTGCAGAGTTATCCCAAAACTTAGCTAACCCAGCATAGCCACTAAAGCCGGTAGAAGGGAAAAGGTAGTGCTCGCGCAAGTACAAGGAGCCAGCGTCAACCAAGTGGTTTTGCCCATTACGACCGAATAAGTTTGCCGTACCTATGTTGAGGCCAATTAACGCATCTTCATCCTGCGTTGCCAGTTTATTCAAGAACGCCGAGAATTGCGCTTTGTACGCATCGTCAGCAGCTTGGCTACCCGCCACCAAACCAAGCTCACCCACTGTGCCTCCGGAATATATGTAGAACTGATTTGCACCGAGTAACTTATTCGTGTCGTCGTTGTACGCACCATTTAAACCTTGTTTCGCCCATTCAGCTTGGTAATAGTGGCGCATTGTATTGGTAAAAACGGGATTGCCGAGATTGGTCAATGCCCAAGAAGAGGTTTGATTCCACATACGACCAAATGGAATAACCCGTGACTCCCAACGAAATCGTGCCGTTGCATTCTTATTCGAACGGTTTTTGTATTCATTCCAAGAAAGATAATTGTCTTGGTTTCGATCTGCAGATTTGTCGAAGCCACGAATTTTACGCCAGCGTTGAATGGTTTGACCTTCAGGTGTCTCCGTTGGTGCTCCTGAGATGTTGACGGCAGGGAAGCTATTTTTGAGTCGAATGTTTTCGAGACGTGGGCGGTTTTCTATGTTGTCGTCATGCCAAGTAATTTTCGCAAAGTAAAGGCGGCCGCCGTCGCGTAAAAAGGTGGAGCCAAAGTACTGACCGCCACCATAAGTTTTTCCGCTACCATCATGCGTTGTAGCGCGAACCCAATCCGAAGGAACAGACCAGTTTACTGTTTGGTCTTTGGTCATGCCCTGTGTTCTATCTTTCTTAATATCAAAGGGCTTCCACTCCGATACCTGACCAAACGAGTCGATAGCAGAAGGGTATTCAATTATGAAGTTGCCACCTTGAGCAAACTGGGAAAACGTAAGGGTTAAGCGGTCGAACTTCTCTGAGTGATAAACATAGAGGGCACCACCATTATTCGCCTGACCGAATACATCAGCATCCCATGGCGGTGGTTGATATAGCCAAAAACCGGCGTGGTCAGCACTAGCCGTATAACCAACAATCATCGGTTTTCGATTGAGCAGAGTATTCTCGCCATGGCTTGAGTCGACTTCAGCTAGGATAGTGTCTTCAGAAAAGTGGAGAAAGAAATCTTCGTAGTCAATTCCATTCAGTTCTGCTTGGTTACGTATATCGTTTTCCAGCCAACCTGAGTTAAGTTCCAGCTTTTGGTTGTACATGTAACCAAGTGCTTGTACACGCTCATTATGACTTTTACTTTCGTAAGCACCGAATAAGATATCAGCATAATCCAGTTCCCATTCACGTGTAGCCGCAGCAGAGATAGGCTTATCTTGAAGATTAATACCCTGTTCATGCAATCCAGGTAACACGATTGCTGTTCTACTCCAAACGCTGGGTATAGAAAGTAAGCTCAGAGAAGCAAGTGCCATGAGAGAAAAACAATGCGACTTCAACATGGGGTTATCTCACTCATACTTAGATGACTCGAATTAAGGGCCAGAATACAAAGAGAAATTATAGTCTATTCACAAAGTCCTAATCAGGAACCCGCCGATAGAAGGCTTTACCGGAAATCGAGGGGGGAAGCCCGGCAAAAATGAGAAGGTCTGCGTCGGGTGTAGTACGTTCAAAGACTCAAAATTCCGTCTACACAAGCACAAAAGTAACCAGAATTTTAACCTTGTTTCGATTGCCATCATATTGTTGGATTTTCATCAACAATTTCAGTTAAAACCAACTGATTAAACCAGTCATATTCTCTGTTGTATTGATTGCTTATCATACAAAAATTTAACAAAATTAATTTTTATACATTTTTATTGCATAAAAAATCCTTTTGAGTAATATAAATGCCAAGTGACAATTAATGCGGTATGTCAGCATGACTATTCAGGTAAGCGGAATCAATAAATCATACGGTGAGACACAAGTGCTTCACGATGTCAGCTTTAAGTGTGAAAGCGGCGAAACACTGGTGTTACTTGGTCCAAGTGGTGCAGGGAAGAGCTCTCTACTGCGTGTTCTTAACCTTCTTGAAGGGGCGGATAACGGCCAGTTAAACATCGCTAATGACGCATTCGACTTTTCAACTGAAATCAAAGAGAAGCAAGGTTTAGCGCTTCGTCGTAAAGTGGGCATGGTGTTCCAACAGTACAACCTATGGCCACACATGACAGTGATGGAGAACCTGATTGAGGCTCCGGTAAAAGTCGCTGGCATGGATAAAGAAGAAGCGAAGAAGCTGGCAATGCAAATTCTTGCGACGCTGCATTTGGCAGACAAAGCGGATGCATGGCCGATGCAACTTTCTGGTGGTCAGCAACAACGTGTGGCGATTGCTCGTGCATTGATGATGAAACCGGAAGTCTTGCTTTTTGATGAACCGACCGCTGCGCTTGATCCGGAAATTACTAACCAAGTCGTTAAGATTATTAAAAATTTAAGCGAAACCGGAATTACACAAGTAGTTGTGACGCACGAAGTGGATTTCGCCAAGAAAATCGCTAGTCACGTACTGTATTTAGAAAAAGGACACATCGTTGAGCACGGCACAAATGATTCGTTTTCTAACCCGCAAACCGCCCAGTTTGCTGACTACTTAAATCACTAAATCACGTTTTTAAAGTTCAGTCTATTTAACAGATAAGCTCGGCTGTCATTGCGAGTGTCAGCCCACTAAGTACACACGGAGTATTGCAATGAAAAAGATTCTACTAGCTTCACTAATCGGCCTTTCTTCTGCAACTATGGCAGCAAACGCAGCAGCACAAGAAGAGATCAAATTTGCGATGGAAGCGACGTACGCCCCATTCGAATACATGGATGAAAACAACCAAATCCAAGGTTTTGATGTGGATCTGGCGAACGCACTATGTAAAGAAATGGAAGCAAAATGCACCTTCCACAACCAATCTTTTGACAGCCTGATCCCTGCATTAAAATTCAAGCGCTACGATGCGGCAATCTCTGCAATGGACATTACTGAGGCGCGTTTGGAGCAAGTGAATTTCACGAATGCATACTATGACAACTCAGCAGCGTTTGTTTCTATCAAAGAAAAAGTGGCTGATCAAAAAGCACTAGAAGGTAAGCGTGTTGGTGTTCAAAACGGTTCAACACACCAAAGCTACCTAATTGAACAAATGCCAGGTGTAACGGCGGTTCCTTACTCAAGCTACCAAGACGCATTCATCGATATGAAAAATGGCCGTATTGATTCTGTATTCGGTGACACAGCTGTCGTAGCAGAATGGTTCAAGAAAGAAGATAACCTAGCGTACGTGGGCGAGCACGTCACTAACCCTAAATACTTCGGTAACGGTTTCGGTATCGCAGTAAACAAAGGTAACGACGAGCTAGTGAACAAGCTGAACACGGCACTGAAAACAGTGAAAGCGAACGGCGAATACGACGTAATCTACAACAAGTACTTCGGTAAGTAATATGGCACTAACGGGTTACTCTTTATCGCTTGTTCAAGCTAGTTGGATGACTGTCCAGCTAGCCTTCACAAGCCTTTTAGTCGGTTTGATTCTGGCAGTGGTATTCGCCAGTGGTGAAATGTCTCGCCGCGTTTTCGTTAAATGGCCAATGACGGCGTTTGTGACGATTGTACGTGGCTTGCCAGAAATCCTTGTCGTGTTGTTCATCTATTTTGGTTCGACGCAGGTTCTGTTTTTAATCACCGGCGACTTTATTGAAGTTAGCCCGTTCTTGTCTGGCGTGGTGGCGTTGTCATTGATCTTCGCTTCTTACGCTTCTCAAACTCTACGTGGCGCATTAAAAGCGGTTGGAAGAGGGCAGAGAGAAGCAGCAAGTGCACTTGGTATCAGTCAAGCACACGCTTTTGTTCGCATTGTTTTGCCACAAGCAGTAAGACACGCACTACCAGGTTTAACTAACCAATGGTTGGTTCTGCTGAAAGACACCGCGCTTGTATCACTGATTGGCGTGACGGATTTGTTGAAACAAGCGCAGCTAACATCTGCAGCGACGCATGAAGCGTTTACATGGTACGCAACCGCTGCGGCGATTTACTTAGGCATTACTTTGATTACGCAACGTGCCGTAAAACTGATTGATAAGAAGTTCTCAATTCAAGGTATGAGTATGGGACAGGAGGCTACCGCATGAACGAACAACACGTTTGGCAAATGCTGGATGGCTTAGGCACTAGCCTCCAATTGACTGCCGCTTCCTTGGTTGTGGGCTGTCTTTTAGCTCTGATGATGACGCTGACTCTGATCCTGCGTACTCCGGGTTTGCATTGGGTAAGTCGTGGCATCATCACCTTGTTCACTGGTACGCCTTTGTTGGTACAGATCTTCTTGGTGTACTACGGTCCGGGTCAGTTTGATGCTGTGAGAGAAAGCGTATTCTGGACATGGTTAAGCCAACCTTGGTTCTGTGCGATGTTGGCGTTAGCGTTGAATACCGCGGCGTACAGTACTCAGTTGTTCAAAGGGGCGTTTAACGCGATTCCTTCCGGTCAATGGCAAGCGTGTCGTGCTCTGGGTATGAACAAAACCGCAACGCTGAAAGTGCTGCTACCATACGCTATTCGTCGTGCTGTTCCTGCTTACTCGAACGAAGTGATTTTGGTCTTCAAAGGCACGTCACTAGCAAGCACGATTACGATCATGGATCTGATGGGCTACGCGCAACGCATTAACGCACAAACCTACGACACGTTGACGGTATTTGGTATTGCAGGCGCATTTTATTTAACGGTAAATGGTGTGCTAACTCTTATTTTCCGTCAGGTAGAGAAGAAAGCATTGGCGTTCGAAGCCGCATAATCCTTCAATCAACACTCATCATCTCGTTCCACAGTGCCTTTGCAAATGACTCTCTTGCAGGGACATTTTTCATATTCGTTATGGCAAATCCCTCAAGTTCCACCAAACTTAATTCAATGCAATTGTATTGGTGGCACCATGGAAAGAAGACACTTTTTAGCGCTGTGGACATTGTTGTTCGCACCCTCTTTAAAAGCGACGACACCAATGCGGCCGACGCCAGCACAAACAGAAGGGCCATTTTATCCAGTAGTGGATATTCCTCTTCGTCAAAACTTGATTCTGCAATCAGAAGGCTTGGTCGGTGAACCTATCGTGTTGCAAGGCAGAGTAGTAGATACATCGGGAAACCCAGTTTCAGGCATCAAAGTAGAAATCTGGCAATGCGATGGGCGGGGGATTTACGATCATCCTAAGCAACCAAATAACGATAAGTTTGATGCGCACTTTGCTGGCTTTGGTGCAGTTTTAACTCAATCGGATGGTCACTACTTGTTTCAGACCTTGTACCCTGTACCTTATGCTTCTCGTCCACCGCACATTCACGTTAAGTTGTGGCGGGATAACCAAGAGCTTCTGACCACTCAGTTGTACTTAAAAGGCAATACTGGTGATGAATGGTGGGGTGGCAAAGCCCGAGATTATCTACAGTTTGAAACCATACGAACCGACGGGCGATTAACTGGCCAATTTAACTTTGTGATTGGCTAGCTAATCCGGTTAAGCCATTAACTCAACCAATTGCGCCAAGCATTCTTTATCCAGTATCGGATGAGGCTCGACGCCCGTGACCAAAACGATATCCACGGAAGGTAGCGATGGCATATCGTCTAAGATCTTAAGATCCTCGCTAACGCTAATACTGCCCATCGCACCGATAGCCATGCCTGAACGTACAATTGCTCGTTGTGCAGAAGCCGTATTGCAACATGCCAGTAGTTGATAAGGAGTGCCACGTTTGGTTAATCCGTCTACTGCTGCCGCATGGTATTTACAGTCGGTTTGGAATAGGGCGAGAGGGAGAGGTTGGGCGTTCTCAATGTCAAAATCAGGATGAGCAATCCACACGCCTTTGTCGCTTGCTAGCCAGTAACCTTCCTCACTGTCCGGTGCTCTTGTCACAATAGCGGCGTCTAGCTTTCCTTCATCGAGTTTTTCTCTCAAGGTGATGCTTGGCTCACTAAAGACTTGAATCGAACACGTGGGCTCAGATTGCTGTAATACGCGGATGACTTTAGGCAAGATATTGTCGTTGTAATCCTCTGGGCAACCTAAGCGAAGAGGGCGCTTGTTTTCATAGCGCCTCACTTGTTTCAGTGCTTGATTGTGCAAGCTGACCAATTGCTCGGCGTGAGAGCGCAGTGCCAGTCCCGCTTCACTCAATACGAGGTTACGGCCTTCTTTTTCAAACAAGCTGACGCTGAGTTCGTCTTCTAGCTTACGCATTTGTGCACTGAACGCTGATTGGGTGCGATTAATCTGCTTGGCTGCACGAGTGAAACTGCCCGTTTCTACAAAAGCCAGAAAGCTGCGTAACGCATCGATATCCATATCTAAAACTCATCCATCGTTTTTGTTGAAGTGTTCCATCAAAACTATCCGTTAGTCCCCTTAAATACAATCAGATATTGTGAATGGGTACTCAAAACACGAACCGCATGGAGGCGTCATGAAACTGTTTATTGCTAATCAAAACTACTCAAGCTGGTCACTTCGCGCATGGCTGATCTTTTCTCAATTCAAACTGGATGTGAAAGTCACCAAGCTCAAATTATTCACAGAAGATTTTTATAAGACCTTGGAAGATATTACACCAACCGCGAAAGTCCCTACCTTAGTGGATGGTGACGCAACCGTGTGGGATTCATTAGCGATTTTGGAATACGTTAACGAGCAATATTTACAAAGTAAAGCTTGGCCAAGCAACTCCGCAGAACGGGCTAAAGCACGCGCCATCGCATCAGAAATGCATTCGGGTTTCTTTGATTTAAGAAACGAACTCCCAATGAACATCCGCGCACACAGAAAAGTCGACTTAACGAAGGGTGCGCTTAAAGATATTGCTCGTATTGACGCCATTTGGGCAGAGCAAGCAGAACTGCATCCAAACGGTTGGCTATTTGGAGAATGGTCGATAGCGGATGCTATGTATGCACCTGTGGCATTGCGTTTCCAAACTTACGGCATCGAGTTATCGGAAGGTGCCAAAGCTTACCAACAAAAGGTGCTAGCAAGTGAATCTTTACAGCAATGGTTGGAAGAGGCGAACCAAGAAACGGATATCGTAGAAGAAGATGAAGCAGGAGTAGAAGTATAAGCGCATCTTGCGATCGCCTGTAGCAAGGGAAAGCATGACAAAGCACGCTTTCCTCTTCTAGGATGGTTGTACTTTCCGGCGCGTTTAAGCTAGGTGTTCAACAATCGCTCTGCCTACGCCGTGTGCGCTCGTTGGGTTTTGACCTGTGATGACACGATCATCCACAATTACAAACTCTTGCCATGGTTGCACTTTAGAGTAGCGCGCTGCGCCACGAGCAAGAGACTCTTCCAATAGGAATGGGATGTCGTTGATGGTGCCGAAGTCGATCTCTTCTTCACGAGTGAAGCCTGTTACTGATTTAGACGCAAGCAGCTTTTCGCCATTGCTAAGCGTGATAGGGAGAAGAGCGCCTGGACCATGACAAACTGCTGCCACAATACCGCCATCTTCATAGTGTGTTGCAGAAATCTTGGCAAAATCTTCGTTGCTCGCTAGGTCTGAAAGAAGACCAAAGCCACCCGGATAGAAGATCGCATCATAGTTGTCACCGTTGATTTGTGACACTGGAATCGTGTTGTTGATGCGGTTCTGGAAATCATCATCCGCCAAGATTTTCTCGTTCACTGCATCGCTTTCGATGTCGGTTCCGTACAGTGGTGCTTGCCCGCCTTTGATAGAGGCAATGTCGTAATCGAAGCCTGCACCCAGCAGTTCGCTAAGGGCATGAGTGAGCTCTGGCGCGTAAGTTCCGTTTGCTTGGTCAGTTTCACCTAGGGTCGCATGGTTCGTCACAATGATGAGTACTTTCTTCATGATGGTTTCCTTTTTGGCTTACGTGTATTTGTTGAACACCTTCATACTAATTGCTAAACAAATAAGTGATAATACGATTAATTGGCAAAACATTATTGCCATATAGCAAAGGTAAGTATGGACAGTTTTGAAGGCATCAATGAGTTTGTTACGGTTGCTGAGAGCTTAGGGTTTTCTGCAGCGGCAAAACAGTTAGGTTGCAGTACCAGTCACGTCAGTCGCCAAGTCACAAGATTAGAAGAACGATTAGGTGTCGCTTTGTTAGCACGTTCGACAAGAATGGTGAGTCTAACGGAAGCAGGGCAAGCGTATTATCAGCAGTGTAAAGAGTTGGTGATTGGGCTTCAGCAAGCCAATGAACAGCTCACCACGCAGCAAACTCAATTGAGTGGTACGTTACGCGTGAGTGCCGCTGGTGCGTTTTCTGAGAACCATGTAGCGCCTGCCTTGATGGCGTTTGCCAAGCAACATCCTAATCTCACGGTAGAGATCAACTTCAATACCAGCATGGTCAACTTTATTGAAGATGGTTTCGATTTTGCCATTCGTTACGGCAGGTTGAGTGATTCAGGCTTGGTTGCGAGAAAGTTGGTGGATCGTCCCATGGCAGCGGCAGCCAGTCAGCGTTATCTCGATGAACATGGTTTACCAACGCACCCTGAGCAACTCAAGCGTCATAGCTGCATTATTGCCAACAAAGACGTTTGGTTGTTTGAAAAAGACGGCAAGCCGTTAGATGGCGTAAAAGTGCAGGGCAGATGGAAGAGCAATAACGCACACACGGTTTTGCAAGCCTGTGCGGAAGGGTTAGGCGTGGCGTACTTACCGAAGAGCAGCTTTAACGATGCTATTTCGTCCGGTCTTTTGGTGCCAATCCTAGAGCCCTATTGGGGAAGCGGTAACAGCAGCTGGATTGTTTATCAGAATCGTCACTTTCTGCCACTAAGAGCGCGATTGGCTATCGATTTTTTACTTGATCATTTTGCCGATTGGCAGGAGTAATAAGGCTCTGCCAATCGGTTTGTTTATCCATTTGTTAGATCGTAAACATACTAACGTTTCTACATGTTTTGATAGCTCGGCCCGCCGCCACCTTCTGGTGCTTTCCATGTGATATTTTGCGAAGGATCTTTGATGTCACAGGTTTTGCAATGCACACAGTTTGCGGCATTGATTTGGAACATTCGCTCGCTTTCTACTTCTACCACTTCATACACGCCAGCAGGGCAGTAACGTTGGCTCGGCTCATCAAACTTCTTCAAATGGACTTGAATCGGAATATGAGGATAGGCAAGTTGCAAGTGGCAAGGCTGATTTTCTTCGTGTTGTGTACCAGACAAAAATACTGATGAGGGTTTATCGAAGCTGATTACACCATCTGGTTTCGAGTATTGAATAGGTTGGCACTCGTTAATTGGCTTCAGCTGTTCATGATCGTGCGAAGGATCAGTGATTGTCCACGGTATTGGTTTCTTAACCAGAGGCTGCCACAGATTGTGTTCAAAGGTTGAAAGTGCGCCGCCGAGTACGCTGCCGAATTTGTGAATGTTCGCACCAAAGTTACGTGTGTCACTAAGTTCTTCATACAGCCATGAATCTTCAAACTTGGTTTGGTAATCCGGTTCCGAATTGGATTGTGTGAATGCTTCAGCAATGGCTTCTGCGGCTAATAAACCGGATTTCATCGCAGTATGGCTGCCTTTGATCTTGGCGACGTTTAAGGTGCCCGCATCACAGCCAATCAATAGACCGCCGGGGAATTGCTGTTTCGGCAGAGAAGATAACCCACCTTTTGCAATGGCTCTGGCGCCATAAGCGATTCGTTGGGCGCCTTTCAAATGTTGCTCGATTGCAGGGTGGTGCTTAAAGCGTTGAAATTCGTCAAACGGACTCAAGTAAGGATTGCTGTAATTCAAGTCGACAATAAGCCCCACGGCGATTTGGTTGTTCTCCATGTGATAGAGAAAACCGCCGCCTGTGGTATTTGTTTCACTCAAGGGCCAGCCAGCGGAGTGGATAACACTGCCAGATACATCCTTACTGTCAGTGGGTAACTCCCATATCTCTTTTAGGCCAAGCGCGTAGTGCTGTGGTTGCTTTCCTGCGTCTAGGTCGAACCTTTGAATAAGTTCTTTACCCAGATGTCCGCGACAACCTTCAGCAAAAAGGGTGTATTTTGCCCTTAGCTCGATACCTGGTTCAAAGTTAGGTTTGGCCTGGCCGTTCTTATCTAGTCCCATATCGCTCGTGTTAATGCCTGTCACGGCGCCAGTCTGATCATAATTGATGCTTGCAGCGGCAAAGCCCGGAAAAACTTCCACCCCAAGATTTTCTGCTTGGTTAGCGAGCCAACGGCAAAGGTTGGCAAGGCTAATTACGTAATTATTCTCGCCATTTATCATTGGACGCGGTGTAAGGAAGTGGGGAACGCGAATATGGTTTTGTTCAGTAGTAAGATAAAGGAAATCATCTCGTTGAACTGAGGCTGCTAGCGGGGCGTCCATTTCTTTCCAATTGGGGAAAAGCTCATCTAAGGCACTAGTTTCAAAAACAGCGCCAGATAAAATATGTGCGCCCACTTCTGAGCCTTTTTCTACAACGCAAATTGAAAGTGCGTCACCTTCACTGTCTTGGCTGAGTTGAGCTAGCCGACAAGCGGCGCTTAAGCCTGCAGGTCCGGCCCCCACGATCACGACATCAAACTCCATGCATTCTCGTTCCATCTTTATGCTTCCTTTCTATTATCGTCATCTGCGTGACAGGTTTTGGTTTCTATACAGAAAACTATAGCTCAGTTGACGTTAACGTGAAGTGGACTAAGCTCAAGTAATGGATCTGACGTGTTATATGAGGCATGACCATGGAAGACCGACCATTAGCAACACTTGTGCTCGCAGAGCATGACAACCAATCGTTGGCTGTAGGGACGCTGTGTGCAATTAAAGCGGCATTTGAGATTAAGGGTGATGATAAATCGCTTCCTGTTTCTGTGTTGCTTATTGGTTATCAGTGCCAATCAGTTTTGGATGAGTTGAATTGTGTTCAAGGTGTTGCAGAAATTATCTGGGTTGATGCGAAGGGATATGAACATGGATTAGCGGAAAATATCGCACCTTTGATCTCACAAGTAGCCAAAAACTACTCACACATTCTTTCTCCTGCTAGTACATTTGGTAAGAATGTGATGCCTCGTGTGGCGGCGTTGCTTAATGTTGGTCAACTTTCTGACGTGATGACAATCGAGTCTATCGATACGGTGATTCGTCCAATTTATGCTGGAAATGCATTGGCGAGAGTCACGTCGAATGATCCCTATAAAGTGATGACCATAAGAAGTACGGCTTTTGATGCCGCAGAGCTATCTGACACGCCAGTTGTCCCTAAGCTTACTCAAGTCGACACGGTGATTATCAATAAACTTAGTGAGTTTGTTTCGCAACAAACGCCAGAAAGTGAGCGACCAGAATTGCCAGCGGCTAGAGTAGTAGTGTCGGGTGGTCGTGCATTCGGGAGTAAAGAGAAGTTTGTTTTAGTAGAACAATTGGCTGACAAGCTAGGTGGAGCGGTAGGGGCGTCACGAGCGGCGGTCGATGCGGGCTATGTGTCTAATGACCATCAAGTCGGGCAAACCGGCAAAATTGTTGCACCGGAGTTATACATTGCCGTCGGAATTTCTGGCGCGATCCAGCATTTGGCGGGAATGAAAGATTCCAAGGTGATTGTTGCAATTAATAGCGATCCTGATGCGCCTATTTTTGACATTGCAGATTATGGATTGGTCGACGATTTGTTTGTGGTAATGCCTGAGCTGTTAGAGAAGCTGTAGATATAGTCTTGCTTCCTAAAACAAAAGGCTTCCGGACTGGAAGCCTTTATCATTTGATTTTTATAAGTTACTTTTCGCTCGGACGTTGCAGGTGCGCTGCAAGTACTTTCGTAAACCTTGCAGCTTCACCACCAGTACAAGCGCGATGATCAAACGTTACGGATAGCGGCATTGCTTTCACCGAAATTGCTTGACCATTTCTTATCACAACTCGGTCGAGTATTCGGCCCGCGCCGACAATAGCGACTTGTGGCGGTGTGACGACAGGTGTTGCGTAAATACCGGCAATCGCGCCGAAGTTGGAAAGCGTAATCGTCGCGTGCTGCAATTGCTCACGACCGATTTTTCTCTCTCTGATCCCTTCAACGGTTTGATCGAGCCAACGACGAACATCTTGTGGCTCGTATTCATCTGCGTGGCGCAAGACTGGCACGTACAATCCATGACGGCTATCTACTGCAATTCCTACATTGACCGTTGTGTGTACACAGCGTGTCATGGTTTCGGCATCAAACCAAGCGTTTAAAGCGGGCTCTTCTTGACACGCATGAACAATCGCTTGAACAAGGCGGATACTGATATCTTCGTTTGGCAGCCAATCTTCCAACAATGCTTCTTCCGTAATGGTTACGGCAGCAACATGTTCGTGCGATTCGGTCATAGACGATACCATGGTACGTCGAGCGCCTTTCAAAACTTCGGTGCCTGGACGCTGTTTTCCGGCTTCGTCGTAAATATCGGCATCTACGATAAGTCCGTTCGGGCCACTACCTGACACAAGGTTAAGATCTACCCCAAGTTTTTGTGCCAACAAGCGAGCCGAAGGCAGGGCGGTAACGAGGTTACTTTCTGTCGTGTTGTGGTTGCCACCAATCCAGAAATCATCAACGTTAACATGATGCGCTTGGTGAGAAACGCTACCGACGACGGTTGCGGCGTCAGCAGTGGCTTTTTTCTCTGCCGTTACTTCTCTCCCGGCACCTGTTTCATCAATCTCTAGCAGTAATGCACCAATATTGACGATTTCACCTTCCTCACCATGACGGCTGACCACACGGCCCGAATAGGGGGCAGGGACGTCTACCGTCGCTTTTGCTGTCTCTACGGTTAAGATCACTTGATCTAATTTAACCATGTCACCGACATTAACGTGCCATTTTACAATTTCTGATTCAGCGAGGCCTTCGCCGAGATCGGGTAAGTTAAACGTCTTCATTTCCAATCCTCCACGAGTTCGCGCGCTGCGGTCACAATGTCTTCTTTCTGAACCATGAAATAATCTTCGTTACGGTAATAAGGCATAATGGTGTCCATTCCAGTTACTCGTTTAGGTGGGGCTTTAAGTAAGCACATGGCGTGTTCAGCGGTTCGAGCTAATAGCTCAGAGCCCACACCACAAGTTTTACTCGCTTCATGAACAACGAGTAAACGCCCAGTTTTTTCTAGTGAGCTGAAAATCGTCGCGGTATCAATTGGCTTAATACTCGCCAAATCAATCACCTCGACTTCAATTCCCTGACTAGACAAGGTTTGCGCGGCCTGAAGTGACTCTACGACGCATGCGCCCCAAGTAACGAGCGTGATATCTCGCCCCTTACGTAAGGTGAAGCAGGTGTCGAGTGGGAGTGCTTCGCCGTTATCAACGACTTCAGATTTAACGGTGCGATATATGCGCTTCGGTTCGAAGAACATGACGGGATCATTGCTTCTAATTGCAGCGAGAAGTAAGCCGTATGCGCGTTGTGGAGAAGAAGGAATCACCACTTTAAATCCAGCAGTGTGAGCAAATAGCGCTTCCACGCTTTCTGAGTGGTGTTCCGGAGCGTGGATACCGCCGCCAAATGGCGCACGAAAAACCGCGGGACAAGTGAGCCGACCGCGAGTTCTGTTACGCATTCGAGCTGCGTGGCACATTAAGTGCTCCATCGCAGGAAAAACGAAACCTTGAAACTGAAATTCGGCGACAGGTCGTAATCCTTGCGTTGCCATACCGACCGCAACCCCGCCGATTAAGGCTTCAGCGAGTGGCGTATCGATGACTCGTTTAAGACCAAACTCTTGCTTGAGTCCAACAGTGGCACGAAATACACCACCATTATCGCCCACGTCTTCACCTAGTACGACAACATTGGGGTCTTGTTGCATTTCGTGGTGCAGGGCAAGGTTTACTGCTTCAACCAACGTTAGCTCAGCCATGTCTGCCTCCCTGCATTCTCATTGCCTTGTTGATGAGTTCATCTCTTTGTGCATGAAGCTCTTGAGGTAGCGATTCATACAAATAATCGAAACCGGTTTCTGGTGCTTGTGGCGGTAAGCTCAGATAGCGTTCAACAGCTAACTCTACTTGCTCTTTACAGTAATCTAGCCATTGCTGTTCTTGTTCGTCGCTCCAAGCGCCTTGATTAAGGAGGTACGTTTTAAGACGTGCGATAGGTTCGTATTGCCATGCAGTTTGAACATCATCTTCTTTACGATAACGAGTCGCATCATCGGCCGTAGTGTGGTCACTCAGTCGGTAACTCACCGCTTCGATGAGTGTTGCACCTTTCCCTTTTCTTGCTCTCTCAAGGGCGGTTTTAGTTGCATCATAAACGGCGACGACATCGTTACCATCGACAGTAATACCCGGTATACCTGCACCTTGCGCTTTTTCTGATAAGAAATCGGCGGCACATTGGAGACTACGCGGAACTGAAATTGCCCACTGGTTATTGTTTACGACGAAAACAAGTGGAATATTCCAAGTACCTGCGCAGTTTATTGACTCAAGAAAGTCCCCTTTGGATGTACCACCATCGCCGCACATCACTAGCGCAGCTTCATGGTTACCTTGAATTTTTAGCGCGGAAGCCACCCCGACAGCATGCGTACATTGCGTCGCTATGGGTACACAGTAGGGAAGGTCTCGGCTAGGAACCGGACTGCCTTCAGGAGCAAAATCACTCCCGCGCTCATCGCCACCCCAGTATTGAAGGTTCTTTTCCATGCCAATGCCACGACACCACATCGCAGGCATATCGCGGTAGTAAGGAACAAACACATCATCGGCTTTAAGTGCTCTGCCGACCGCAATGCCTATGGCTTCCGCGCCTAAGTGTGAGGGATAGGTCCCTAGCTTACCGGTGCGTTGCAAGGCAACTGCTTTGTTGTCGTAAGTGCGAGTTAATACCATATCTCGGTAAAACCCGACCAATGTTTCAGTGTCAGCCCAGTTGGGTAGTTGGCCGACTAGGTCCCCACGATGGTCGATAAACCGATGCATGGGTAATGCCTGAACGTTCATCTCAAGCTCCTTTTGACGCTGCGGGTCTTTTGGACTGCAGCTGTTCATACAAAACCAGAGTTTGTATGGGTACTCAAACTCTGATATCAGCGCAAAGGCCATACCTAAGGTTGCGTGTGCTTTCGATAGCGGTAGGCATCTGTTCGTCCCTTAAACTATTTGTCGATAACATCGCTGCGAATATTTCACCGCAAGATACAGAGAAAGGCTTTTCTGTATCTAACCCTCTAACTAAATCGTGGTATAGCCAGATACAATAAGTGTAAACAAATTGTTAAATTATGCTTCATTTTGACTTTCGCTCAGTAGTAAAGTTTTGCTTACACCCTGATTTTGCAGAGTAATATGCTGCTATTTTGTTGGTGGTATTTTTAAACTCGAATTTAATTACTGGTTAATGAAACATATTTGCAACAAAATTTGGCTGTAAAATTTGACAAAGTGAGTCATTATTAATGAATCAACTCAAACAGTTGCTATATGATGAATTGCAAATTTTTGTTGTGCTCGAAGCCTCGACCTTATGAGAATGCATAACTTCTTCCCAACTGAGTGGAATCAAGGTAGGGTGACGGCATTACAAATGTATACCCTCGGCAGTCCTTGAGCTTATCCAAAGTAGGTGGTGCTCAAGTGGAAGTGATTATGGAGAAGTTATGTACCACGCTCATGTTTATTTTCCCCTAAGAGAACAAGATAAAGCGCAAGCCTTGAACGAGATCATCCGTCAAGAGCGTCAAGATGTGCTGCGTGTGTTTCCATTAGTTGGAAGGTTAGTTGGCCCACACAAGATGCCGATGTTTGAAATTCACCTAGAATCATTGAGTGAAGAGTTCTTGGCGTGGCTTGATACGATTCGAGGCGATTTTTCTGTGCTTATTCACCCAGTAAGCGAAGAAGAGTTGCTCGATCACACAGAACACGCGATTTGGTTGGGCAGAGAGATTGGTGTATTTGAAGAAAAGTTAGAGAAATAGTTGCTCCTCTTGCCCATGCATGGCCGCTTTGAATCCTTCTCTTCTCATTGCGGTCACAGCTTCTGCTTAACGCCTCATCTTCATTGATGGGTGCGGAATCCCTCTCTTACGCTTTGCTGTAGCTATTTTTGTGCTAAACCTAAAAGTAGGCTTTCGAACTTCACACAAAGCGTGAAAATGTCGCTGTATAGTATGCCGTTGAATGAATTTTGGTGGTAATAAAATAATAAGTCTTTGATAAATCAAATAGGTATAGCAGGGAAGTGCAGTTTACGACCCCAACGCCATTGGCAGTGGCGCCGATAATTTCTGAGGGGGAAGGGTATGTTTTCAATACTCTTGGTTATACTTGCACTCTATATATTTTGGCTGTTGTTTCGCAACGGGCCTGAGTTTGCCGGGCGTACCGCCCAAAAAAAACGTGACTGGGTTGGGCCTACCGCCAACAAAGAAGAGTGGCGAGGATTTTGTACGGATGTATTTCAGCCGTTCAGTTCTCAAACAACTTTCTACGCCATTGCTTATTTTGCCAATTACGTAGCAGCAGCGAACGCAATATCTTGGTCAACGATATACGAAGGCGATTATCCGGTCATCATAAGCCGATTTGGTAGCTACTTCATTTTAAGTACGCATGATGCACTGGTCGTAGCTGGGTTTATTGCGCTTGCTTTCTTTATCATTAATTGGCAACTTGCCATGCGCTGCTCTGGTATTCTTAGCCAGTATCTAGTGCGGATTCTTATTATTAATCAAAAGCGCTTTGTCGCGATTAGCTTGGTGTTTTGCAGCTACTTTTCGTACCTACTGACGCTTGGTATATTCTGGCTGTTCCATGATGGGTATTCAATCTGGCATGGATTAATGCTTAGCCCCGTGTTCCTGTTGTTAGCTTTACTGGTAGCGGTTGTTGTGCCATCTGCAAAAAGAGAAAGTAGTGTACCTTAGATAGATTTTCCACGTTAAATTACACTTGATTTTGGGATAGTAATTCTTATGCCATTAAGTTAGCATTGCCAGCTTTTTAACGGTCAAAAGGCCACTAATCAGTGGGACAGTGGGAGAAACAATGTTTATCGGCTTTGACTATGGTACTGCAAACTGTTCAGTGGCTAAAATGGAATCGGGTGATCCAGTACTGCTTAATCTAGAAGGAAACAGCCCTTTTATTCCTTCCACCCTTGCTGCACCGACTCGTGAATCGGTATCCGAGCATTTATTTCGCCATCGAGATATTAAACCATTAGATCAAGTTGGTGAGCAGGTTTTACGCCGGGCAATCAATTTAAACCGAGAAGAAAGTATTGACTTAGAATCCGACGACATCGCGTTTGGTCAGGCTGCACTTAATCTCTATTTGGAAGATCCTCGCGATATCTATTATGTGAAATCGCCGAAGTCTTTTCTTAGTGCATCTGGCTTGCGTGATGTGCAATTGGCTTTCTTCGAAGACCTTGTCTGCGCGATGATGGACAATATTAAGTCTCAAGCCGAAAACGATGCGCAGCAAAGTATTACCGATGCTGTGATCGGCAGACCAATTAACTTTCATGGGCGTGGCGGTGAAACGGCTAACATTCAGGCTGAACGCATTTTGTTGCGGGCAGCGAAACGTGCGGGCTTCCAAAATGTGGAGTTTCAGTTTGAGCCTGTCGCGGCGGGCCTAGAGTATGAAGCGACACTCAGCGAAGATAAAATCATTCTAGTAGTCGATATTGGCGGTGGTACAACGGACTGTTCGTTGATCCAAATGGGACCGTCTTGGCGCGGCAAAGCAGATAGGACCGCAAGCTTGTTAGCTCACAGTGGCCAGCGTGTCGGCGGGAATGATCTTGATATCGCGCTAGCATTTAAGCAGCTCATGTTCCCTTTTGGCATGGGAAGTAAAATGGAGTCAGGCATTGTGATGCCGACTACCCAATTCTGGAACCCGATAGCAATCAATAATGTAGAAGCGCAGAGTGACTTCTATTCGCGAGAGAACCTATCAGCGTTAAAGTTGCTTCAAAAGCAGGCTCAAGAGCCAGAAAAACTTGCTCGTTTGCTAGAGGTGTATCATGAGTCTTTAGGCTACAACATTGTTCGCCGTGCCGAAGAGGCAAAAGTGGCACTTTCAGAACAAGCTTCTTACCGAACTGGCATCAACTTACTATCAGAAACGATTGAAGTTGATGTACGACGTGACGAAATGATCGAAGCGATCCAGTCGCCAAAGAATAAAATGACGGCGTTGGTGACAGAAGCGGTAGAGCAAGCTGGAGTTAAACCCGATGCTATCTTTATGACTGGAGGTTCGGCACGCTCGCCAATCTTGCGCGATGCGGTGCAAACCGTACTGCCAAGTATTCCGGTTGTCAGTGGAAACTATTTTGGCTCAGTAACTGCCGGCTTAGCTCGTTGGGCTGAGGTTTGTTTCAAGTAGAAAGAAAGCTGATTAACCGTGGGTCTTTGTTGCCAAACTTATGATTTCATTTAGGCTTGCCAAGTGATGGTTGGAGAACTTTGTCGAGAGGTTGAGTTTTAAGCGGGTAGGGAACCTTTTTAGGATCTTAAGTCTTTCAAGGTCATTCTGAATAGCGAGGGACGAGCGTGATTTAGAATCTCTTGCCCGAGCACGCTGTTATGATATGTGACCCCGTTTCGCCGAGCGTTATTCATCACCATTATTCTGAAGAGTCGAGTTAGGATCTACCGGAATAATGATTTTGACTAAGCTGAGATAAAAATGCCCGCTAAATCAGCGGGCACTTTTGTTTACGTCATTAATGGTGCATGTGTTTTTCCATGTGACCTTGTTTTTCAACCGCCATTTCTACTTCCACTTTACCCGCGTTTTTGAATGTTAACGTCATAGGGAAGCGGTCGCCTTCTTTAAGAGTTTGTGTTGGGTTAAAAATCATTAAATGGAAGCTGCCTGGCTTAAACAACACTGAGTCATTGGCTGGAACGCGCACTTCGTCAATCTTAATCATTTTCATCACACCATCTTCTTTCTTATGCGTGTGAATTTCGACATGCCCTGCGATTGGGCTTTCTGCTGCGATCAATGCATCTTCACTGTCACCGTGGTTGGTTAATTGAAAAAAACCACCGATAACAGGTGCGTTTGGTGGCGCTTCGCGGCTCCATGGATGGTCGATATGAATTTTTCCTGCTTCATAATCGTGCGCTAAACTCAGTGGGCTAGCGATGACAGCAATAAGCGCGATAGCGGCGGTTTTTAATGATTTAAGCATGTGTTTTTCCTTTTGAATTAATAGCTTCTCTGAATGGACAACAAACAGAGTCATCGTTATTTTTGAATAAAGTTGTCAATGATTAGATGCCTGTTAGGCAGGAAAAACACTCGGCGGAGAGTGCTTAGGCGCGATGTGTTTGTAAACGAGCTTATCGCATTTTGAAAAGTGATAAGTCGTCAGTGCATACTTTACTCGGCGCAGCCAATGGATGGTTGTCAGGTAAAGCCCAATCGCAACTAAAAGAAAGAATTGAACAGCTTGAAGAAGCGGGCATTCAAACTGGAAGCCGTCGTGTAAGTTAAGATCTTGGATGAGCTTAGAAGAAGATTGAGCGTTAGCCTCAATCAACGTATTGATATCCACCCATTTGAAACCATCTGCGGTACACAGTAAAACCTTTTCACTTTGGACTTTGTTGAGCCAAGTTGTGCTGTGAACTTGTGTAGGATTAAGAGCGGCTGTGGACGCTAAATACAACTGAAACAACACCGCGATAATAACCGCAATAGCGTGCAAGCGATGGTGTTTGTGCTGTATTAGAGTGTTTTCCATACAATTGAGTGCTTATCTTCTTCGGCGCGGGATACTAACAAATTAACCAAACAATGTAATTATCAGTTTACTAAAAGGTGATGCAAGTGTGCATTATTTGTTTTGTTGCCTATTTTTAACGCTTTAATGTCTTGATTCGGCTGACATTCACAACCTCCAATTCAACTTGTCAGTCTTGCTTAGTCGCTTCTGAAGATACCGAATTAATCTCTCTTATATGTCACTGAAGCTTCGGTTAGTGGGTGTCGTGGTGGTGTTTTTACGTGCTAGATTTGGCTGATATCGATTCAAAATGCACACCGAATCTTCACTTGTTTTCCATTAACGGAATTATGACAGTAATTTAATAAAGGATACGGTATTCTGCGCTCCTTTGTACATGTCAGAAACGTCCGTCCTGCTTAGTCGGAGGGGCGATTAATCTTAAGAAATTTCTCAAATGAAATACGAACAACAGATTGGATATCGATACCCTAAAGGTCGATTTGCCATGGTGAGTGTATATGCATTCACCGGTGCTGCGATTTTAGCATCGACTATTTTTTCTCTATTGCTGTTTTTGTCTATCGACGAAAACCCGATGATGCAAACCTTATTTGGTGGTTTAGCGATCGTTTTTGAAGCAGGTAAATTTTACGCTTGGTATGAATACGGTGAGCGCCGAGCCCATCGCAACTACACAGGAGCAGCAACCGCTCTCGTGTTTTATTTAGTCTTAGCTGCGATTTCCATTGGCGGTAGTATTGGTGGGATTAATAGTGCAACCAATAGTGCACAAAGTCATATTTCGGTAGAGCAGGCGAAAGTGGAAGCGTTTAATCGTCAGATTGCGGCAATCGATAAGCAGATTGAGCTCAACAATATGGCAGCGCAGAAATACATCGAGATGGAACGTATCGCGACTGGTGTAACTCGCATCCAGGAGCAAAACAAAACCTTACGTGAAGAGCAGCAACGCTTGGCTATGGAGCGTGATAGTTTACCGCCGGTGACGCAAGGCTCAGTGATTGGTTTAATTGATAGTCTAGCTAACGCATTTGGTACCACCTCTCAGCAAGCTCAGCTTGGCTTGGTTGTATTTCTTTCGATTCTTTTGGACTTCTTTGCTGCATTTTTTGTTGGCTTGATTGGTGAAGAGCAACGGTTCCGATATTTCTATCGCAGAAATGAGGGCATGATATTGAAAACAGTTCGCGATATAGACCCAGCGCCTGCGGGTTATCTTCCTCATATAAAAGAGGAAGTAGAGCAAGAAATACCAGCAGCGCCGGAGCCAGAAGAACCAAAGGAACCGAAAACCTTGTTAGAGCAAGTTAGCGATGCACTTAAAACGCATCAAATTACGTGCACCAAAAAAGCCGTTGCTAAACAGTTTAGGCTGTCTGCGGAAGAGGTAGACAAGGTATTTGAAGAATTGGCAGAGCTCGGTTTAGTGGGGAAAAAAGCTAACCACCATTATCATTGGATAGGTGAAGCAGAGACCGCATAATTGGTTATCTATTAAAGTTCGGAAAGAGCGTCAATCGGCGCTCTTTTTTGTATTAGCTCCCCATGAACTCGTTGTTAATTGTTAAATAAACTATGAGCAGTTGGTGATACAAACTACAAATTCATTTGGATATAAGTTGAGGTTAGATTTGAGATGTCCGAGACGGCTAGATATTCACGAGCAAGGTATATGTGTTTCAATACATAAATAATTTTCTATCACGGTACAGCGAATAATTCCGACGTCTCAATAGAGGGTATGAACTATGCGCATTCAGACGTCCAAGAGCTCTAAATCCCCGAGTCAAAAGGCTCTCTTTTTTTCATTAAAGAAGTCATGATAGCGGTCTCGTGCTCGAGGGTGAACGTTAGAAGATATTCGAACCGGCCTTACTCGCCAGATCAGTTATTAATAAACCAATAATAAAATAGGCACCAATTTGATGCCTTTGGTGATAGCTGGACAACCCGATACCACTAATCTCTTTCTGACTTAAAACGATACTGTTCCGACAAGCAGACCAGAAGGCCAACTAAAGCTGAGACTAAAACTACACACACTTGGTAGCTGGTTTTCTCTACATTAAGATCGTTCAAAATCTCGGTAGTCGCAATCATAGGAAGCGTTACCGTGATCAACAAGCTAAATAAGCGAGAAACCCTAGATTTCTTTCCATGTCGCTTGGTATAGAAGTAATGCGCGTAATCCGAGTACATGATAAACAAGGAAACTAAAAGACCCAGTATCCAAAACATAGCTTACAAATCCTCTATTCCAAGCATGTTACGTCGTAACAACTCTTTCTTTGCAGCTAGCGCATCTGCCTCGTTAAAGCCTTTGAGTACACTAGCGAGAATAACAGCTACAAAAAATGCTCTCGCGCCAGCTTGTTGTGCAGTTGATGAGAGGCTGAGTTTTTTGAAAGTCTCTTCAGCGATGTGCACTGAAGCCATTTCTTTAATCAATGCAGCCCCTTGACCTTTTGATAGTGCGTATATAACAGCTGCCATAAAGCCGACCTCAAGTTTAATATCGATGGTGATAAACCATGTAGAAAGGAAATTTGCAACTGCTTTATGAGTATTAAAATACTGGCGCAGCTCACCATCTGATAGGCTCCAAGGGTTCCACATTGGCTTGGCAATACTTTGCGCTACCAGCATTTGAATCTTACCGAAAAATTTCGAATTCCCTAAAGCCTGTGCCTGCTCAAGGACTTTTCTTTGGTCGCGTCTATTGAGCTGTCGATACAAAATGACACCTGTGATTATAGGCAAAACCTTTTCTCTGTTGTTTCTGATGAAGTTCAAATCGGCATCTAAGCCTGTCAGTACCGCCAATTGAACTACAGGTTCGGCTTTTAGAGTCTGTTCACTATAACCTCTAACCATCGTTAAACCTCCTTTCTTCGATATATAGTATGTGTACAATATAGCCAAGTGACTTGTATGCAAGTTGTTACATTTCTCGTTAGGCTCAAAGTCTCAAAGTTAGGAGGAATTATTACTAATTTTTGAACTTGTGTAGTAAAAATAGTGTGTGGTCAAATGCAGGTTTTTGAATATGAAAAACCAAGATTAGACGTGTGCTTCAAACAACTGGTAAATCGCCACTTTATTCTAGGAAAATGTTTTCTACGCTCAAACATCTATGATGTAGGTATCAATCGTTATTGAGCTTTTTGGTTACGTCTTTCACCGTTTTCTTCTCTTTTTCCGGTGTCATTGCATCAACAGCTTTACCCGCCACCCCTTCATCTGGCAATTTGTCTTTTCCTGCATCAACTGCGGTATCTTTCAGTGCCTCTTTAGGCGTACAGCGACCCCCAACACCAACCACGGCTTTTGTCGCAGCGGCTTTAGCTGCCTTTTCTGCATCGCAGTCAGGATCCATAACGCTAGCTAAGCTCGTGGCTGAACCAAAAAACAAGATTAACAAAATGAGGTTGCGTTTTTTCATATTCGTCACCAATGTTGTGAAACATAGGTAAAGTGTAACGGAGAGAAAAGGCTTTGGCTGAGAACTTGTTGGTTTGAGCTTGGGAAGCAAAGTAAGGTGAAAAGAAAAAGTGCCACCGAAGTGACACTTTTTCTTAAGCGTAGAAGGGATTAGTAGTCGTAAACGTCTAACTCCACTTCACGGGCAATATTTTGCTCGTTAATGATCACACCTTCGACTTCGACACGAGCACCATTTAGGTTAAGTTCTTCAATGCCTTGGAAGCGTGTTTGTGCATCAATCACAACGGTGGTGTTACTTAGTACTTGATCAGCATCATTCTCACAATGCTCAATTTCAAACACTCTTGAATCAGCATCGTAGTTTGATACATAGCCTTCACATTCAAACTCTTTACCCCGCCATTGGTTGTCATTGTCAAACTCCGACCGCTCAAATTCGATGACGGTAGCTGTGCGTTTGCCATTTTTCATCACAGAGGTCACTTCTACTTCTTGACCTTGTTCTAGATTAGCTTTGCTACCATCCTCAAAGCGTGTTGCGTTATCAATGAAGAAGGCTCCTCGGTAGTTTAGAGAGAACTCACTATAATCCTTGGCAACCCAAGTCACGATACCTTCCACATCGCTGTCATTTTTTAGATCGTCGTAGTCTTCAACTTCTACCTCATTTGCCATGAAGATGCCGTTTTGCATTTCACCTTCGGCTTCAATCCATTGACCAATGCTAAGCTGGTTAACGTTGTTATATGTCACCGTTACTTTTCCACCTAACTTAAATGTTCCAGCATTTTCATCGGTACTAGTAATGCGACCTTCCAGTTCGTAGTAGCTTCCAAGTGCTGGGTAATCGTTATCTACGTCGAGCTCGACCACAGACAACACTCGATAACCCGCATCCGCAGTCGGTAAGGATGACACCATCACCCAGTCGTTGATCTCTATATCATCACTTAAACCGTCAAACTGCAGCTCTATGCCGTTTACCGTGAATTTTTTCTTCACATGATCAATCGCTGTCACACGTCCAGTAATGGTTGGTTCAAGTGTGACTCGGACGCCATTGCCCGAAGCTTGCCGAATATCTGAACCCACGCGAACCACCATTTTGGGTTTTACATCGGCCAATTGCACTTGTGTGTCGTCATAAACCACCTCAGACACACGATACGTATGTCCATTGACGGTTAACGTGCTTTCTTCAGCGTTGACCGCTTCAACAGAGCCAATCGCTACACTTGGTTTCACTGCTGGTTGAGTTGGTGTGCTATCGCTATTGGTGCCACCACCTGAACCACCACAACCAGACAATGCCAAACCTACTACAGAAATAAGAGCGAGTTTTTTCATTGTATTAGCCTCAATTTACGAGCGAGTTTAGGAAATTGCCTGTATCTTATTGGGCATATCGTGAAGAGATCGTGAAGAAATTTGATTTTATGAAAATTTTAATTGTAGATGACAACCATAACGTCTCGGAGACGATTGCAGACTATCTTGAGCTCGAAGGCATGATTATCGATTGTGCGTTTCATGGAGAGGCTGCGATTAAGTTAATCGAGGAAAATCATTACGATGTAATCATCATGGATATCATGATGCCGAAGCTCGATGGCATCAGTACGGTACAGAAGCTTCGACAAGATAAGTTATGTGGAACGCCAATTCTCTTCCTAACGGCAAAAGATACGCTAGATGACAAAATCGCGGCTTTTAAAGCGGGGGGAGATGATTATTTAATGAAGCCATTTGCGATGGAAGAGCTCAGTTTGCGTGTTCATGCTTTGGCTAATCGTGGTCCAAGACAAGATATCGGAACGCTCAAATTTGCAGATATTTGTTTAGATGCGCGTACAGGAAAAGTAACGAGAAAAAACAAAGAAATTAAGCTGAGTCGAATTCAAACTAAAATTTTAAAATTGCTCCTCCAACGTGCTCCAGCAGCGGTCTCGCGCGCAGAAGTGATCGATAGTGTGTGGGGAGACGAACCACCTGGAAGTGATGCACTTCGTAGCCATATTTACGGTTTAAGAACCGCGCTAGACAAAGGTTTTGAAGAATCACGATTAGAGACTATTCATGGACAAGGTTACCGACTTAAAGCATAACGAATATCCAAGCATTTATCGCAAGATCCGTTGGGGTTTTGGGGTCATGACGTTTGTGATGTTTACTCTTTTTTGGTCGCTGATTTATGTGGCAGAAAACAAACTGGAAGTGCTGAGTTTACATCACTGGCTCGATACTGAAGCTGCGCTTTATAGTGAGAATTTCGAGAAACAGGGCTGGGATGCGCCATTGCCAAACGTATTGGAGTTCAACTCATATTGGAGTGAAGCTCCGACACCGGATTGGTTGCTCTCTTTTACTTCACCTGGTTTTTACGAATACCTGCTTGGTGAAGAAGATAAACACTTTGTTGTATTGAACCATCCCTCAGGGAAGGGGCTTATGTACATTGTATTTCAAGATGACTCAGATGATTACTTGGACGAATACGAAAGCTCGCTGCATCAGTTTACGCTGCTGCTCGGTGGTTTGTTTTCATTTGTCATGGTTGGGTATGGCATTTACATGGTGCGAATATTGTCTCGGCCATTAGCGCAAATTGAAGACAAAATTAGCCAAATGTCACCGGATCAACCCGCTTTCCAAGTTGAAACTAAGTTCAGCGAAACACGCCAGATAGAGCAGACTTTGCTGGATAATAAGAACGATATCGCGGGCTACTTCAAACGAGAACAAGAATTTAGCCGTTTTGCATCGCATGAGTTGAGAACGCCAATCATGGTGATTAAAGGCTCAACAGACATTCTGACGCGTCTTCCTGATCAACCTCGAGTTGCGCAAAAAGCCATCACGAGGATGCAGTCAGCTTGTGACGAGATGCGTGTACTGACAGAAGCGTTTCTCTTACTTGGTAAAGAGAAAATAGAGCCTCAGCATTACGGAGAGCATCAGCTTCTTACTTGTTTACAAAAACAACTGGAAGAGCTGGCTCCTTTATTTGCCAAGCAAGATTCGAACTACGCTTTGCACGAACAACATAGTGGTGTAGTGAAGGCACCGGAGAGTTTTGTGACCATTGTAATCAACAATCTGATTAAAAACGCCTTTAGCTATAGTGTGGGAGATATTGAAATTGAGTTGAAAGGTCATGCGCTTAAGATCCTAAATCGTCACGATGGCAACGAGACGTACAACGCTGGTTATGGTTGTGGGCTTGTTATCGTACAACGAATATGTGAACGGATGGGGTGGGCGTTAGTACTGGACGATGATGGTGTTCGATTTAGTGCAAAAGTGGAGTTCTGCTCTTAGCTTTGTGCGTATTGATTCAAGTGAGACTTAACGCTCTGGCTTTTTCTTGTCGTACGCATCTAACCCGCAGTCAAACAAGAAAAAACTGGAATTTGAATTAGACTGAAGTTAGTGAAGCGGAAACTCGAGGAACCGTTATGCTCTCTTATCAGGTCAGCCGAAGTATTGAAATTAATAAGAATCAAAGTGAAATTATTGGCTATCTCAAGAACTTCAAACACTGGCCCAGCTGGTCACCATGGATCATTCTTGAACCAAGCTGCGAGCTGACATTCAGTGATAATCAGGGCCACGTTGGAGCTGGTTATCAATGGAATGGTCAGCGTATTGGGACTGGCGCGATTGTACTGGAAAGTACTCAAGAGCATCGATTAGATATGGAGCTGCATTTCTTTCGTCCAATCAAGAGCCATGGAAAGGTGACTCTAATCGTGACGCCGTCACAAAATGGCTGTTTAGTCGAATGGCAAATGCAATCTCGCGTCCCTTGGTATCTGTTCTTTCTGAAAAGTATGTTTAAGTCGATGATAGAGATGGATTATCAACGTGGGTTACGCATGCTTAAAAGTAAGCTTGAAACCGGAAGAGTGCATTCAGACTTAGTCGAAATTGGGAACCGAACGTTGCCTCAAATTCATTATATTGGGATCAAGGGTGTGGCTAGCTTGCAGGAATTAGGTTCGGTAATTGAGAAGCATGTTCAGCAACTAGAACAGTTAATTAGTGACGAAACCCTATCCGTGAATGGTGAATTGTTTTGTTATTACCAGTCGATGGATATGCAGAAAGGTACATTCGAGTTTATCACTTGCTTTCCTCTTCATAACTCAGTACCAGCGCCTCAAGGGGCGGTTACCGGTACCATTCCTGAGAGTGAAACATTTGTCGTTGAACACCGAGGTGAATATCAGTTTTTGGGAAATGCATGGGCTTTAGCGATGAACTTGGTTCGTCAGAGTGGTATGAAAGTCAAAACCAGTCCTTTAGGAATCGAACGCTATCTGAATAGTCCGAAGGAAACCACGGAAGAAGAGCTAAGAACGGAAATTATTTTGTTTAAGAAATGACAGGCGCAGGCGAGTAGGGTGTTTAGGTATCATACTAGTTATGCGAAATGTTACTAAAGAATAATAGCGTATCTGTTCCTACCCAAAAAAATGCCTCAGCAATCGCTGAGGCATGGTTTTACAGGCCAACTTCTCTTGTTAGAGAATTATTGTGCACGGTATTTACCGCTGTTTAGTTCAATTTTAGACGCTTTTACCCGGCTGTCTGCGTTTAGGTAGTCGCTAATACTTAGCAGATCTTGATCTTGAGATGCTTTTAACACCGCTGATTCCCCTTCTGCGAAGATAACTTCTAATTTTAACTCTTTGGCGACTGCTTTCGCTTCGTTAGGATTGTTTACGGTGATATAAACCAGTCCAGTGGCTTTGGATACGTTACTAAACGCATTCTTAAACACCTCATCACCCGCTTGAAGTTTTACGTCTTCAGATAGGGTTCTAACAGTGCCAGTTTGCACTTTTCGATAATCTTGGCCATTAATCTCAACCGCTTCTGATGGCACAAACAGTTCTGGTGCAGGTTGTTGAGAGAGCTGTTGCTCAGCGTATACACTCGACGTCATGATAACGAGAGCCAGCATAGAAAATGATTTGTATTTCATGTTATTGACTCCTTAGTGTCCAAATATGCGCATCGACCAGTTCTTAATAACACCGGGCTGAGCGTTGTTTGCCATCGGAACGTCATAGATGGTGGAAGAATTGAAATATGCAATGTAAGAATAGACTTCATCGCCGTTCGTATCTATTGCTCGCAACGTCCATTCGCCTTTTGCATCTTCGCCATAAAATTGGTTAGACAACATTAATTGATCTTTGTAGCCTGTAATCGTTGGATCAAGAGATTGACCAACAAGACCATTGCGCGGTGTTTGCAAAACGGAACGAGTCCCTGATGGCGAAATGAGCTCGATAGCTAAGTCGGGCAGACGAGCGTGGTCCAATGTCAATGTCACTTGAACGGATTCTACTGTCAGCTCATCGGCAATGGCGATACTTGAAGAACCACCAACTAGACTTGCATCGGGTACACTTACTTCTGTAGCGTTATTAACCCATGGCGTAATGACTTGAGCTGGTAAAACACGATTCGTCATCCGGGCACGTTGCATCGCTTCATCTAAATCTACAGCACCGAAGCCATAAAAAGTATGGAAATCTACGCCTGCTGCGTTTTTCTGCCAAGGGGCAATGGCCTCGTAGCTAACCTGTTCACCTTTATGGTTAGTAAATTCAAGCTGTACGCCTGGATGCGCTTTATCCGTTACTTTTGCTGTCTCCGCTAGTAAAGCACGTACATCACGAGCAGAAAGTGCGTGGTTGGTTGACATGATTGCCGCGATGGCACCCGATGTGTTTGGCGCAGCCGATGAGGTTCCGTTCATCGTACTGGTATAGTTACAGTTCGGATCGAGCTCCGTTCCGCCGTGTAACCCATTAATGCCAAGGCCTTCACTGGTATTTTGCCCTTCTTCACAACCCATTAAATCAGTGGTGACCATAGCAGGGAAATCTTGCCCATATTCACCTGCTGGTGCTGCAACCCACACGTTCGAACCCACCGATGAGTAACTCGCTCGCGTACCATCCGCTCGTAGTGCACTAGTGACTAAATTGAAGTAATTGGCGTTATCATAAGACTGAGCAGAGTTGTGCATCGGTAAGCCTTGATTGTCTCCACCAGCAAAGAAGTTACTTGGCAATACGAAGAATCGCCCTGCATTGAAATAGCGGTAACCATTACCTGCTGACTTTACAAATACAGCACCTCGACCCCAGGCGTTACTGTTGCTGACGTTTTTCATCACGTCCATTTCAAGTTTTAGCTGAGGGTCGCTTTCATCAAAAGTAATCGGGTTTATAGGGCTGAAACCGTAACTTTGGTTAAATACGCGAACATCGCGTGTTGCTGGGTCCATGCCATGGGAGATTAACCAGCCTTCTAATGTCTGGTTGGCTAACCAGTTAAAACCGATGAGGGAAGAGTGAGAAGCGACACCGCGTCCGCCTTCACCGTTGTTGCCGACGGCGCTAATCAAACCGGCTACAGCAGTGCCATGACCATTAGTATCAACCGGATAACTTGGTGGGAATGAAGAGTCTTCGACGAAGTTTCTGCTACCTGTAACTATATTACCTGCAAGGTCGGGGTGATCGATCTGCACTCCAGAATCAATAACGGCAACTTTCACACCAACACCTGCAATCCCCATTGCCTGAGTGAGCTTAGTGTTTAAGTCGTTCCCAGCAACAGCAGGATTAGCCGCAAACGCAGTTTGCCCCGTGTTGTCTAAGTGCCATTGTTCAGAATAGAGTGGATCAAACGCCGAGACGGCAGGTGCAATGCCTACTGCCAACATAGCTGCAAATAGGCGATTAATGCGTATTTCCATTTTTGACCTCATGTCTTTGTTTGGAATTTTTTAGTTCCTGTTTCATATTCCGCTAACAGGAACAAACAAAGCTAACGACAAAGAATAAGGACGAAAACCATTTACAACTTGTTTACATTAAAAGTTCGATGGACAACATAAGTCTTTGTTAATTTACTGAAACCATGAGGTTTTTATATGTCGCATCGAACATGCATGAAAAATGAAAAATGAAAAATGAAAAGCAGAAAATACGAGTGTACCGTCTGCTTCAAGATGGTGGGTTATTTAGTTGAAGCGGGTTGAATAGTTGCGATTGGTTTCTTGGGTTCGGCTTTTTCCTTAGGCAGCACGTTATCAATCCACTTTTTAATGTACAACTTATCGAATTCTTTATCACACCACTTTTTGTTTAATCCACGTCGATTGAACTCAGCACCAATCGCCACTTTGGTTTGGTTAGTTGCACGGTTGTAGTAGAGAGTTTCACATAGTTGAGTGTTACTCATTTGCTGGGCATATACATTGACACTGCTGCTGCGCATTCCCAGTTGAGATGCTTGCTGATTACTACACGCCATAAGAAATAGAGGCGCAAAAGTAATAATGATTAGATTTTTTTTCATGTGTGCTTTTTTATGATGTAGGATGAATGATGAACTGGTTTCTACCAGCTTGCTTCGCATCATACAAAGCTTGGTCTGCCAAGAAAAACCACTGATCCCATTCTTGTTTAATTGTTTGTGCCGACAGTTTGTCCACTGCTCCAAGGGAAATTGTCGCGCTTAATGGTTTAGAGTCAACCACCAATGGCGTGTTTTCAACAGTATATCTCAATCGCTCCAAAAACTTAGTGCAATCTTCGGCTCGCTGTACTTCGAATAATAGGACAAACTCTTCTCCACCCCAACGAATGAGTAGGTCACCAGAGCGGGTGGATTCGTTAAATAGCGTGGCAATATGAGTCAGCATTTTATCGCCAATATCGTGTCCATATTGATCATTAAAGGTTTTGAAATGATCGACATCTAAAACGGCTAAGGCAAATGTTCTATCTGGGCTTCTACGAGCCATTTTGTCCAACCAAATGTGAAGATAGCGACGGTTATGCAATTGAGTTAATGGATCGGTAGTATTTTCTTGAGTGAGTGCTTTATTAATACGTCTAACGCGCAGTACGTAACGAAAACCAACGACTCCAATTGCCGCAATAGCGATAAAGTAGAACATTTCTCGATAGCGCTGTGAACGCAGTTCAGAGGCTTGTAGCGCATTTTTTGTTTCTAGCAATTTGAGTTCTTTCTGGGCTAACTTAGCTTCGAGGTCAAACTTAATGTTAATCATCTCTTCACCATGAATATGATGAGAAAACTCAGCCTCTAGCTCTCTTAATTGGGTTAAATAATGAAAAGCCGCTTCATAGTCATTAAGAATTTGATGAGCGTTTACCAGTACCGAAAGCATATCAATACGCTGACGCAGCTCTAATTCACTGGTTGATTTGGTTTGTTCTAGAACGTTAAGTGCTGTTGTAATAGCTTTATCGTATTGTTTGTTTGCGAGGTAAGCCTCTGCAAATGCCTCGTAACAAGACGTTTTTAGCATTTCTAGATTTTTTGGAATGGGCAGGTCTACGCAACGCTGTGCGACCATTAATGCATCATCAATTTTTCCTACCGAGCTCAACATTTGTGAAAAGCTGGATAAAGAGTGGTGCTTGACTGTGTCCGACCCCGTTTGCATTGAAAGTCGAATGGCTTCATTGAAATAATATTCCGCTTTTTTGTTATCTCCGAGGCTCGAGTGAACGATGCTAAGGTTTGCGTAGATAACCCCCATAAAAAAGCTATTATCGTATTGATATTCGCTCTCTAGGTAAGTGTCGAGAGCTTGCGTTAGGTAACTGTTGGCCCGAGCCCAATCTGATGCATCGATGTAGACCGTCCCAATGTTGTTCAGTGTCATCGCGACTTGTATTTCAAATACTGTTTTTTCTAATAACTCATAGGCATTGCGATAATATTTTAGGCCACTGCGTAGTTGATTTCGAGATACTTCTAGATTGCCTAACCAGCGGTAAGCACGGCCTTCTAATGCTAGATAACCAAGATCACGGGCTGTAGAAACAACGTCATGGAGTAACAATTCTGCGTTCCAGTTATCGTCTTGCTCAATCATTGTTACAGCCTTATTGAGCTGTGCTTCAGCGACGACCCATTCCAAATGGTGCTTTTTACCGAATTCGATTAAATCGGGCATATCTTTCGGTAATGGAACGCCTTCGTAACGCTTAAGGTACTTTCGTGCAAAGTAATACAGAGCAAGAGACTCCGCTGATGCATTCTGTGGCGCATTTAACTCATCTTTTTGAATTGATCGCGGCTTACCCATCGAGCGAAAGTAGAGTTTTAACATGGGCTTGCTTTCTGCTGAAATGTGTTCTTCCAGATAAGCTTGCTTTTCGGTACTCGCCAGTACGTTGGTGGGATGCAAGAAAAGTCCAAGTGCAGTACAAAGTGCGCAAGCCAGTGTTTTAATTGAGAAGTGCATGAGCGTATTAATAAAATGTGATCTCTTAACCGAATACCAGTTAAGTCTACCATTTCTTGTTGGTTAAGTGCGGATGGATTCCCAGTGGCAAAGTGTTTTAGGAGTGAGATACGAGAAGGATCTCTATAATATTATGATTTATAAAACAAAATCTATTGAAAACTTATGCAATGATTAGGCGATGGTATAGACAAGGTAACGATGACGGGTAGGCGAGCATATTCGGCGGACTCAATCTAATGATTTAAGCCGCGGATTCATCGCTCAAAATCAGGGCGAAGTGTAAAAAATTACGTTTCTGTCATAAATATTTAATGTTTGTATGGGTTGTTAAAAAACTGGATACTAGACATAGTGTTATTAAGCCAATAAAAAATGGCTTTTATAATAAATAGGAGATTAACTATGCATAATGAAATGATTCAACCTTCGCACTTCGGCATTATCGGCCGTACCTGCATCGCTTCAGTACTTATGATTGCGGGTGTTTTCGCTCTTATTTAAGAGTCAAGGGTAACGATGATTACCTTTTAAAGAGTAAGAAAATTCAGGGAATCACCTTAACCTTGTGTAAGGTATTCCCCTGAAAATCCAAGATAGTCTTTAGTTATTAGCTGAAGAAGCTAAAAATCAATGCACTTACCGCCACAATGCCTGCTGCTAGAACAAAGTAAGTAGAGACGTTTCCTCGATATTGTTTCATCGCCTCGATTTTATACACCGCTAACATTGGCATAATAAATAAGATCATTGCAATAACAGGCCCTGACAATGCTTCCATCATACCAAGAATACTTGGGTTCATGATCGCCGCCGCCCAGATTGAGAAGAACAGTGCTGCCACGCTGATACGATCAACACGCTTCTCAGATAGGTTAAAATGCTTGTTAATTAAACCATTTAAGCTTTCACGCGCACCTAAAAAATGCCCAAGGAAAGATGAAGTGATAGCAACAAACGCTACTAAAGGACCAAGTGTTGCAATAAATGGATTATCGGTTGCGTTCGCTAAGTAAGACAATACAGATACGTTTTGTTCTTTTGCTTGAGCCAATTGTTCAGGTGACAGTGTTAGCACACAGGAAAATACAAAAATAAGAACAAAGGCAATCAGCATGATGCTAGTGCGGCGAAGAATAACTTCGGATTTGGCATCTGCCTGCTTACCGTAATGGCGACGTTGTACATTTGCAAAGCTTGAAATTGCAGCTGCGTGACTAAACGAGAAAATCACTACAGGAACTGCTAACCACATAGTGCTAGCAAAAGCTGACGCTTCTGGCACATCCATGACAGGCATGGTCCAGTTCGGTATTAAGTAAAATGATAGAAAGGCAAGAATGGCAACAAGTGGGAACACCATAATGGCAAAGGCCCGTAGCATTACTTTTTCACCCGCCATCATAATAGCAATTAGTGCAAACACTAGTACGCCAGAAAGCAAAGGTCTAGGTAAAGAAGCCATATCAGCCTGATTTACCATGAAGCTATCTACTGTGTTTGTTATTCCAACACCATATATCAACAGGATCGGGAAGATCGAAAGAAAATACAGCAGTGAAATAGAACGGCCTGCTTTTGCGCCGAAGTGCTCTTCCACTACATCAGTGAAGTCTGCGTTTTTGATCTTAGAAGATAGTACAAAACGAGCTAAGCCACGGTGCGCAAGATAGGTCATTGGAAAAGCAAGTACTGCCATCGCGACTAAAGGCCAAAAACCACCAATCCCAAGGTTAATTGGCAGAAACAGGATGCCTGCGCCAACGGCTGTTCCAAATAGGCTAAGAACCCAATGTGTATCATGTTTTGACCAAGCTGTGGTTGTGTTTATTTCACTAGAATTTAAGGCATTTCGAGATTCTTTCACTTTAAAACTCGCTTTTATAAAAATAATAATGCTGAAAATGGTAAAGGTTTTAGTGTTTATTATCACACGCGAAGCTTGGTGAATAATGCTGTGAATTTGGGGTGGTTGTAAATTATCCAACTATGAATTTTTCAATAAACCAGAATAAAGTTCTTAAATTTAATGCGTTTAATGGTTGTATGTGTTGAAATTTTCATCTTGTGTGGTTTTTGATTTTGCGGTTAAAACTTAATCACGGATGTATGTTCTAAGTGAGTTAGGCCTAATTTTCAGGAAGAATATTACATTTCTTAAGCACTTAATTGAGATGTTTGTGTCCCGTCATTTAGATGAGATTTAGGTATACTGCTGCCATTCATGTTAAGAAGGAGTCATTGAATGGACATCTTGTCTGCGCAAAAAGAGGACTTATTTGCCATATATAAGCTCGAAAATACTTTATTTGGAGAACACGCCTATCCTCAATTTTTCTTTCGGCAAGCTTTTGATTGTTGGGGAGAGACCTTACTGGTAGCAAAAGAGGGAGAGCAGGTCGCAGGGTATATATTGCTAACGACTAGCACAAATGCACATCAATATTGGATCATGTCATTGGCCGTCGATATTCAACATAGAGGTAAAGGTATTGCGCGTTCCCTCCTTGAAAACGTTATTGCGCCGTTGACGTTAGGCTCAAGCGTGAAATTGACTGTCGATCCTAAGAACCAACCTGCATTGTCTTTATACCTCTCCCTTGGCTTTAAAACGTTAGAAGAAGAAGCGCATTATTTTGGTGACGAAGAATCCAGGTTAGTCATGGAATTAGTAAAGTAATACTGCACGATAATGACCGAAATTTGCACACAATCAGTGCGTAGCATTACGTTGCTATAATTGGTTTTAAGCTAACCTTTTGTATAGTAATGGTTTTTAATCTTGGCACCTCACTTGCTTTACATAAACGTTCATCGATAACTCGATGCACCGCTCTCAATAGCAGGCGAGAGCGGTATAGGGTATTACTTTTTGAAAATGTACTAACAGCGTTAAAGGCATTGCTGCCTCTCTCGATTCGGGAGAGGCTTTTTTTTGCTAGTAAGTTGGGCTGAATCGCACTGGAGGTGTTATGTCGCAAGGATGCAAAAAAACCACTTGTCCCTATTGTGGTGTTGGATGTGGTGTCGAGGTCAATGCGAAAGGAATCGTTGGGGATGCGTGTCATCCTGCAAATGCGGGATCACTGTGCGTAAAGGGCGTCGCGTTGGCAGAGAGCTTGAATATGCCTTCGCGCTTGCTGTATCCAAAGCTTGTCACCAAGCTGCGACCTCAAGGGCAAGAAGTGCAATGGCAACAAGCCACGGATCTGATTGCAGAAAAGATTCATCAAGCGAAAGCAGAGTTTGGATCGGATTCCGTCGCGATGTATGTGTCAGGGCAGTTGTTGACGGAAGACTATTACGTCGCCAACAAACTCATGAAAGGCTATGTTGGCAGCGCAAACATCGATACTAACTCGCGTTTGTGTATGTCTTCGGCGGTTGCGGCTCATGTACGAGCATTTGGTGAAGATGTCGTTCCCGTCAATTACGACGATATTGATAAGACTGAGCTATTGATAATTTGCGGTGCTAATACCGCTTGGACGCATCCTGTTTTATTTCGACGTATTCAACAAGCGAGAGAGAACAATCCTAACCTCAAGCTGGTGGTCATTGACCCGCGTGAAACAGTCACAGCGCAGCAAGCGGATTTGCATCTACCGATTAAAAACGATGGGGATGTGTCACTTTTTAATGGGCTGCTCAAGTTTCTTATCGAGCAGCAATGTATTGATTCTGAATACATAAACTCCTATACCGACGGGTTTGATGCGCTTGCAGAAGAAGTGTCTGACTTGCGTTACGATGTCACTAATCTAACGTCTTCCATTGGGATTTCAGAAGAAAAACTCACGACATTCTTCCAATGGTTTGCACAAAGCCCAACCGCAATCACGTTGTTTTGCCAAGGGGTTAACCAAGCCGAAAATGGTGTCGATAAAGGCAATGCCATTATTAATGCGCATTTGGCGTCAGGTAAAATTGCCAAGTCAGGTTGTGGGCCATTTTCTATTACAGGTCAGCCGAATGCGATGGGTGGGCGAGAAGTCGGTGGATTGGCCAATCAGTTAGCGGTTCATCGTGCTTTTGACGCAGAGTCTATCAAGCAAGTGCAGGTGTTTTGGGATTCGCCAGAAATTGCCACTCAGCCCGGTTTAAAAGCCGTTGAGCTGTTTGAGGCGGTAGAACGTGGTGAGATTAAAGTTCTGTGGATCATGGCAACCAATCCCGTTGTCTCTTTACCAGATAACCAATTGGTAAAACGTGCACTAGAGATTTGTCCGTTTGTGATTGTTTCCGATATCACAGCGGATTCGGATGTAGCGCATTTTGCGGATCTGTTGCTGCCCGCCGCTGGTTGGGGTGAGAAGCAAGGCATGGTGACCAACTCTGAGCGTCGACTTTCAAGGCAGCGCCAGTTTCAAACGCCTCCGGGTGAAGCAAAATCAGATTGGTGGGCGATAAGCCAAGTTGGACAAGCTTTGTGTGCATTGGAAAAGACACAAAATGGCTTTGCGTTTACTTCTGAGCGGGCGGTATTCAGGGAATATGCCGCGATGACAGGCATGAATGCAGATTCGCCATTGAAGCTAGATCTTTCTCAATACGCCAACTTAACCGAGCAAGAATACGAAGAGTGGGTACCGACACAATGGGGAGGAGAGCGCCCTTTTGCTGATGGCGTCTATTCACACCCAGATGGAAAAGCGCGTTTTGTCGTGACCAGTGAATCTCCAACGCGCTTAGAAAGAACAAAAGGCTGGTGGCTCAATACGGGCAGGCAACGTGACCAATGGCATACCATGACGCGCACAGGGCATATCGCCCACCTTGCCGCCTCTGAGTTAGAACCAACCGTGTACATGAACACGCTCTCTGCCACTCAAAATCGCTTAAAAGCAGGACAGCTCACCAAGCTGTTCCAGCCTACTTCAAACACCAGTATTTATGCCAAAGTTGCCATTGATGAAGGTTTGGGTTTTCAGGAGCTGTTTATGTCAATGCACTGGGCAGGTCGATATGGCGGTGAAAGCAGTGTTAACGCGATAATAAACAGCGCAAAAGACCCTATTTCTGGGCAACCTGCGTTTAAGTCATCTTATGTTGAAGTGCAAGATGCGGCGGTAAAAACCTACGGTATGTTCATCGGTACACAGTTTGATTCCGGTAAATTTCTTTACAGCGCATTTCAAGCAGAAAGCAATTTGGGTATTTGGCGCTTTGCACACGATAAGCGACCAAAGAAGCAGAGTTTTTGTCGAACGGAAAAGAGCCGCAGAATTACGATAGATATTGCCCAAGGTTGGCTAGCAGTGGATTACGACCTTGTTGGAGACGTTCGTATCATTCGCTCTGTTTTGGTGGTGTCTAGTGAACCGATTCAAACCGACTACACCAACTTTACCGGCTTGATTGGCAAACCGATGGAGCTATCGCAACTGCTTACCATCACTCAATCGCAAAGCAGTGCCAAACTGGTTTGTAGTTGTTTCCGTGTCACTGATAAACAAATACATGACGCGATGGAGAAACAAGACTGCACTTCACTGACTCAACTTCAAAACAAACTCAAATGCGGCACTAACTGTGGTTCGTGCGTTTCTCAAATCAAACAAATGGTCGACAGCCATCAGCATCAAAAGGGCAAACAGCAAGCGAACCAGCAAAGTCTGGCTATTCAAATAAAGTAAGTCACAAAGAGGATAAGCACATGGAAGCGCCTTATCAAAAGTCTTGGTTTAAGAAAGGACAAGCGAGTCAGAAACAAGAACGCTCGTCTCGCTTTTCTAAGCATGACCAAGCAAGCAAACTGAACCAACTTTTAGAAGACCATTCAATAGACCTCGACGCGAACCACAAAGGTTTTGTCTCGATTGTCGGAGCAGGGCCGCACGATCCTGAATTGTTAACGGTAAAGGCTGTGAAAGCGATTATGTCGGCAGAGGTTCTGCTGTACGACCGTTTGGTGAACAAAGATATTTTGGAGTTGGCTTCGCCACAAGCCGATTGGATTTACGTGGGCAAACGATGCGGACAACCTAGCATTGGTCAGGAAGAAATTTGTGATTTGATGGTATCGCTCGCTCAACAAGGAAAGCGAGTTGTGCGCTTAAAAGGGGGAGATCCATTCGTATTTGGCCGTGGAGGCGAAGAGGCGTTAGCACTCGTCAAACACTCAATCGCGTACGAAGTCATTCCCGGCATTACCGCTGCGATTGGATGTTCAGCAAACAGCTTGATTCCGCTGACTCATCGTGGCGTTGCTCGTAGCGTTACCTTTGTGACGGGGCAAGTGGTAACAGGCGCATTTGAAGCGTGGAGCCAACTGATGCAAAGCGGACAAACGTTAGTCTTCTATATGGGGTTAGAAAAGTCATCGCAAATACAAACGGGTTTAATAGGCTCTGGTTTGAGAGAAGATTTTCCAGTCGCGATCATCACTCATGGTTGCAGCCCTCAACAACAAGTGCATGTTACACAACTCAATCAGCTCAATGATTTATCGATTACACTTAAAGGCGTGAGCCCAGCATTGATTGTGATGGGAGAAGTTGTCAAACTGCGCGAACAACTAATAGAAACCGTACAGTCAGTGACGGAATACGAGGGAATATGAGCAGCATTTTGGAATGTATTAGAACAGTCGGTCGTGGCGAACGTGGTAGAAAACCACTGAACTTTGACCAAGCGTTTCGAGTTATGGATGAATACCTAAACGGTGAGTGCGATGATGATCAGATGGCGATGTTATTGATGCTGATCCGCGTACAGAACGAGACTCAACAAGAAATCGCTGGCTTTGTGAAAGCATTCCAATCCCGCATGCCTGCTATTGGTGCAGACATTGACTGGCCATGTTATGCAGGCAAACGTGAAGCGGCAGGGCAGCCTTGGCACCTGTTGGCAGCGAAGATCCTCGCCGATAATGGCCACAAAGTGCTGATGCACGGCTATCATGACCGTCAATCTGGTCGTTTGCATGCCGAAGATTACCTCGACAAGTTTGCTATCAAGAAAGCGGAATCAGCCGAAGACGCAAAACGTGTCTTAGAAACACAAAACATTGTGTATCTGCCGCTGAGTTCGTTTGCACCCCAAGCAGAAACCATGATCGGTTGGAAGAATCGTTATGGGCTTAGAACGCCGATTAATACCGTGGTTCGAGCATTGAATCCGGGGCAGGCGACGGTTGGTATTCGTGGTAGCTTTCATCCCGGGTTTCAACAACTTCATGCTGAAGTCGAATTCGAGATTGGCAAAACCGCTCATGCCGTTGTGTCATTCAAAGGACAATCGGGTGAGTCCGAATACAACCCGAAAGTAAGCCAAACCGTATGGTTAAGCCAAACAAGCGGCGTGACATCGCATTACTGGACGGAGCAAATGCTGTCTGAGGTGCCAATGCCTGCGAACTGCCCATTTGGGACGTCAGAAGACGACATGAACCAAATGGCAAATACGGTTCTTGCTACCATGACAGTGGTCTTGTTTGCACAAATGCACGACAGAGAAAAAGCATTCGAACGTGCCTTTTCTTACTGGCAAGCCTATTGCGGCCAGCAATAACGTACTATTGTCAATTAATGTAAAACCAACGGCGCAAAGTTGTTGAATCTGAATCCATTATCTATTGTTTGAAGAAGGTAAAAGATCTTAGCTCGCCAATGATGTGTTTCACCACCTTGCTCCGTATCAGAGTGGTGAAACCGCAGTTTTAGCCTCAATCGCGTTCGTTTCTCGCTTCGCTTTTGAGAATGAGAAAATCCCATATGGTAAGACACAGAGGACAGGGATAATGGTTCTAAAGTATACCACTCCTAGTGAAAAGGCTTCTCATCCGATCCCGCAAGAAGCCTTCGATTGGTACGACGAATACGCCCACGGAAAAATCTCGCGCCGTGAGTTTCTAAATAGGCTGGGTGGCCTTGCGGTGCTTGGCTTTAGCATGACAGCACTGGTCGACGCGCTAACCCCGAATTACGCACTCGCAGAACAAGTTTCATTTAACGATCCTGACATCAAAGCAACTTACGAAACCTTTCCATCTCCAAATGGGCATGGAGAAGGGCGTGGTTATTTGGTGATGCCACAGAAGAAGACCTTGAAATCGCCGACCGTGTTGGTGATTCATGAAAATCGAGGCCTGAACCCTTATATCAAAGACGTCGCAAGACGACTTGCAAAGGACGGCTTTATTGCTTTCGCTCCAGACGCGCTTTATCCACTCGGCGGGTATCCGGGGAACGACGATGAAGGTCGCGCAATGCAGAAAGAGATGGACAGAGCCAAGATCGAACAAGACTTTATTGCAGCCGCTAACTTCCTAAAACAATACGAGGGTGGAAACGGTAAATTGGGCGCGGTTGGGTTCTGCTTCGGTGGATACATCGTCAATATGCTTGCAGCGGTAATGCCAGAAGAGCTGGACGCAGGTGTGCCTTTCTACGGAACACCAGCGGCGCAAGAGATTCAAAAGCAGGTCAAAGGGCCGTTGATGATTCACTTCGCAGGGCTCGATAAGCGCGTCAACGACACATGGCCTGCCTATGAGCAGCAATTAATCGCGAACGATGCGCAATATCAGGCGTTAATGTATGAGAACGTCAACCACGGCTTCCATAACGACTCAACAGCACGCTACGCACCGGAAGAAGCGGCGCTCGCTTGGGAACGCACACTCGGCTTCTTCAAAGAACATCTCGCTTCTAGTTAAAAGGCTTCTACTTTAGTTGGCACATTCCTTGTTATGTTTCTCTTAGTGAGTGAGATATAAACAAGGAATGTGCATGACTCAATCAACGTCAAAAACACCCATCATAGTATGCTGTGATAGCCTCCAAGAGCAGGCTCGATTGTCCGGCTTATTGAGCAAAGATTACGACAACATCATGGGTTGCCAATTGGCACAACTAGAAACGTTAATGCAACGAGAACCGTCAGCAAGCGTTGTGGTTGGATGGCAGCAACCAACCGCGGAACTGCGTTTGATCGTCGATTTCTGCCGCAGAAAATCGGCACCACTTCTTATCGTCTTAAAGCAATTATCATCCAATGATATCAATCGTTTATCAGAAAAAATGGACTATGTTCTTATGCCGCACGATAGTGAGTTTGCACTTCAACCTTGGATTGAACATGCGACATTAGTGAGAGCGAAATTCGAAAGTATGCAATCGGAAATTGAATTACTGACCAATAAGATTGAAGAGCGCAAGCTGGTGGAAAAAGCGAAAGGTCTGCTGATGAAGATGCACAGCGTTGATGAAGGACAGGCTTATAAAGCGCTAAGAAATTCAGCCATGCAATCGAGCCAAACGCTCGCACAAGTTGCCAAGAATTTGATAACTACTTTGGAGGTGCTTGATTAGTCGTTCTACTACTTTGGGGTTATAGTGCGTTTTCTAACGTGGTGCGTGTTGCACTATCAGCAAGCAATAACAGGGAATAACAAACGGCAAGATATACTAATCTATTGTATTTACTGTGAAAAATAAGTTGGCACAGTAATTGGATTAGAAGAATTGGGTTTATTGTTGAATCGCTTATCTCAATTATCAACGGCGGTAATTGTAGACTTAGCAACGGCGCTACTGCTCTTCGGAGTAGTGGCGCTTTTTTTATGGGAGCAAACCAATGAAATGGAGTTCGATGCTGAAAGTGTCAGCAATTTCGTTATCGGTATTCACCACGGTCAGCGTAAAGGCTGAGTTGGGTGAGCCAGAAATTGAAGACCTGAAGTTTGGTTTTATTAAGTTAACCGATATGGCACCGCTGGCGGTTGCTTATGAGAAAGGCTTTTTTGAAGACGAAGGCTTGTACGTCACTTTAGAAGCGCAAGCAAACTGGAAGGTGCTTTTAGACCGAGTCATCGATGGTGAGCTTGCTGGCGCGCACATGCTTGCTGGTCAGCCATTGGGCGCAACGATTGGTGTTGGCACAAAAGCAGAAGTGATTACTGCGTTCAGTATGGATTTGAACGGCAACGCAATCACGGTTTCCAATGATACTTGGGAGCAGATGAAGCAATACATTCCAAAGCAACCAGATGGCAAGCCAGTTCACCCAATCAAAGCGGATGCACTGAAGCCTGTGGTCGACAGCTATCTGGATAAAGGCAAACCGTTCAACATGGGGATGGTGTTCCCTGTATCGACGCACAACTATGAGTTGCGATACTGGTTAGCGGCAGGTGGGATTCATCCAGGTTTTTACGCACCAGACTCAGGCGATAACAGTGGCCAGTTGGATGCTGACGTTCTTTTGAGTGTTACACCGCCACCACAAATGCCAGCAACAATGGAAGCGGGCACGATCAAAGGGTACTGCGTAGGCGAACCATGGAACCAACAAGCCGTATTCAAAGGTATTGGTACGCCAGTCGTGACCGATTACGAGATCTGGAAGAACAACCCAGAGAAAGTGTTTGGTGTTTCCAAAGCTTGGGCTGAGAAGTATCCAAACACGCATATTCGCGTAGTGAAAGCCTTGATTCGAGCGGCACATTGGTTGGATGAAAACGACAATGCCAACCGCCAAGAAGCAGTGAAGATGCTATCAAAAAGCGAGTACGTTGGAGCGGATGCCGAAGTTATCGCCAACTCAATGACCGGCACATTTGAATACGAGAAAGGCGATAAACGAGACGTGCCAGACTTCAACGTGTTCTTCCGTCATAACGCCACGTATCCGTATTACAGCGATGCGATTTGGTACCTGACTCAAATGCGTCGCTGGGGACAGATCTCAAGCGAGAAGTCCGATGATTGGTACATGGATGTCGCAAAAGAGGTTTACCGTCCGGACATTTACCAACAAGCGGCTCAAGCGCTAATTGAAGATGGTGTGTTGAGCAAAAAAGACTTCCCAGATTTCAGTGCTGAAGATGGTTTTCGTGCGCCACAAACACACTTTATCGACAACATCGTTTATGACGGTCGCGAGCCAAATAAATATCTAGAGAAGTTCTCTATCGGGCTTAAAGGAAAAGACAAGGTTTAACCATAACGATAAACGCCACAGGCGAGGGGATTCGCTTGTGGCAACAAGGATGTAAATTTCTTAGGAGTGAGTATGTCTAGTAATGTCATTTCCCTGTTTCCTGCTAAGCAGGTAGTGAACCGAAGTCGGTTGGTGCTTTTGCCCGTCATTGGCTTGCTGATCTTTTTGGCAATGTGGCACTTAGCAGCGAGAGAAGTGCAAACTTCATTAGGTACGCTACCGGGACCTGTGCAAACTTTTCAGCAGTTCAGCAATCTTGTCGATGACCATTGGCAAGAGCGAGAAAAGGAACAAGCGTTTATCGAGCGTCAGGAAAAGCGCAATGCTGCGAAGTTAGCGAAGAATCCAGACGCGGCAGTGAAGATTCGTCCCTACACAGGTAAGCCGACGTACTTCGACCAAATCATAACAAGCTTAGTGACTGTAACTGCCGGCTTTCTGTTGGCGACTGTCATTGCGATTCCACTTGGCATCGTGCTTGGTCTGAATCAAGGGCTGTATCAAGCGTTCAACCCAATCATTCAATTGCTTAAGCCTGTTTCACCTTTAGCTTGGCTGCCTATCGTTACCATGGTGGTAAGTGCCACTTATGTGAGTGATGAACCGATGTTTGCTAAGTCGTTCATTAACTCTCTGATCACAGTAGCGCTATGTAGCTTATGGCCGACGCTGATTAATACCGCTGTGGGTGTAACGAGCGTTGATAAAGACTTAATCAACGTGAGCAAAGTGCTCCAACTTTCGTGGTGGCAGCATATACGCACCATCGTTTTACCTTCTGCCATTCCAATGATCTTCACAGGTTTACGTCTCTCTTTAGGTATCGCTTGGATGGTATTGATTGCGGCAGAAATGCTTGCGCAGAACCCAGGGTTAGGCAAATTTGTTTGGGATGAGTTCCAGAACGGCAGTTCAGCGTCATTGGGGCGCATCATGGTGGCTGTCATCACCATTGGTTTTATCGGTTTGATGCTCGATAGAGGCATGTTGCAACTTCAAAAGTGGCTGTCTTGGAATAAACAACAAGCGTTGAGATAAGGGAAAAGATCATGGAAAAAGCATTATTAGATCTAACGCGTTTAGGGATGCGATTCCCAACGCCAGATGGCGAGTTCATCGCGCTTAAGAACGTCGATTTACAAATCAATAAAGGCGAGTTTGTATCCCTAATTGGTCACTCTGGCTGTGGTAAATCAACGGTATTGAACTTAGTCGCAGGGCTGCACATGTCAACAGACGGCGGCGTAATAGTCGATGGGCGAGAAGTAGCTGGACCGGGACCTGACCGCGCAGTGGTGTTCCAAAACCATTCATTATTGCCTTGGTTAACCGTGTATCAAAACGTTGAGCTAGCTGTAAAACAAATTGCCGGCAAAAAGGGCAAAGCGTGGATTCAGGAACAAGTGAATCACTACTTGGAGTTGATTCAAATGCAGCATGCCGCGCACAAAAAGCCGGATGAAATCTCGGGCGGTATGAAGCAGCGAGTCGGCATTGCGAGAGCACTGGCACTTCAACCGAAGGTTTTGCTGATGGATGAACCATTTGGCGCGTTGGATGCGTTAACCCGTGCGCATTTGCAGGATGCACTGATGAAGATTCAAGCCGAGCTAAACAACACCGTGATCATGATTACTCACGATGTGGATGAAGCGGTGCTGCTATCCGACAAAATCGTGATGATGACCAACGGACCGGCAGCAACCATTGGTGAAGTGTTAGAAGTGAATCTACCTCGCCCTCGTGAGCGTGTCGCACTGGCGGATGATGCGCAGTATCAGAAGTGTCGACAAGCCGTGTTGAAGTTCCTTTATGAGAAGCAATCCAAAGTCGAGATTCCTGCTTCGAAAGAAGACAAACCCAAAACCGCAGCGCAAACGGCATAAGGAGGTAGCGATGAACAGTCCTTTAACGATTCCAGTAAAGAACGCATTAAGCCACATCGTTGTGGTTGGCAACGGTATGGTCGGGCAACACCTCGTCGAGCAATTAGTGCAGAAAAACGCGCATTTGGAGCACCGAATTACCGTGATTGGTGCAGAGCGTTTTATCGCGTATGACCGTGTACAGTTGTCCTCTTTATTTGCGGGTAAATCTCATGATGATTTGATGCTGAGTAACCAAGAATGGTACGACATGCATGGCATCCAACTCGTACTTGGCAGCCAAGTAACAGGCATCGACAGAGAGCAAAAGCGTATTCTGCTTGATGGTGAAGATGTGCTGGGTTACGACCAACTCGTGCTCGCGACCGGTTCTTACCCGTTTGTGCCTCCAATTGAAGGTAAAGACCGAGACAACGTGTTTGTCTACCGCACGCTTGATGACCTTTCACAAATCAAAAAGGCATGTGAAGGCGCAAGAACAGGCGCAGTGATTGGCGGCGGCTTGTTGGGTTTAGAAGCGGCAAACGCACTCAAACTATTGGGGTTAGAAACTCACGTCATTGAGTTTGCGCCTCGCCTGATGCCCGTGCAATTAGATGATGGTGCAGGCTTGGTGCTAAAAGAGAAGATTGAAGCACTAGGGCTAACCGTTCATACCTCAACGGGTACGGAACGAATCTGCGATGGTGAAACGGCTAAGCATCGCATGGTGTTTAAAGACAAAGATCCTCTCGAAGTGGATGTGATTGTCTTTTCCGCAGGTATTCGCCCTCAAGATGAGCTGGCAAAAATGGCTGAGCTGGAAGTAGGCGAGCGAGGCGGTATTGTGATTAACAACCAATGCCAAACCAGCGATGAGAACATTTACGCGATTGGCGAATGTGCCCTTTGGGAGCAGAAGATCTTTGGTTTGGTCGCACCCGGTTACACTATGGCGAGAACCACTGCCGATGTCTTGACTGGTATGCCAAGCGAAGGTTTTAAAGGCGCAGACATGAGCACCAAGCTCAAGCTACTTGGGGTGGATGTGGCGTCTATCGGCGATGCACAAATGCAAACCGAAGGTGCTCAAGAAATGGTGTTGCAAGATGCGGTCGCAGGCATCTACAAAAAGCTGGTGGTTGATGCGAGCGGCACCCAATTACTTGGTGCGATTCTCGTCGGTGATAACAGCGATTACGATGCGCTCTTACAGTGTTATTTGAACAAAACAGTCTTGCCAGACCACGCGGCGAACCTGCTATTTGATACCGGAATGCTGGATGGAGAGATGCCAGACAGCGCCATCATCTGTTCTTGTCACAACGTCACAAAAGGTGACTTAGTTGCCGAGATTCAAGCCGGCACTACCAACCTAACGGACCTTAAAGCCAACACTAAAGCCGGTACTGGCTGTGGTGGCTGTAGCAATATGGTCAAGTCGGTATTGGATACTCAACTGGCAGCCATGGGGGTAGAGGTTAACAACCACCTTTGTGAGCACTTTGAGCTCAGTCGCCAAGAGATGTTCCATATTTGCCAAGTGGAACAAATCAAAGACTTCGACACCTTAATTGCACTGCATGGCAAAGGGCATGGGTGTGATATCTGTAAGCCGACAGCGGCATCTGTGTTTGCTTCTTTGTGGAATGAACACATCATGGAGCCTCAACATCAATCTCTGCAAGATTCTAACGATGCCTTTATGGCAAACCTGCAAAAAGATGGCTCTTACTCAATTGTACCTCGTGTTCCGGGCGGTGAAATCACACCAGATAAACTTATCGTGCTAGGCGAAGTTGCGCAGCAATATGATTTGTACACCAAGATCACCGGCGGTCAGCGCGTGGATTTATTTGGTGCGCAGTTAGAGCAACTCCCAGAAATCTGGCAAACCTTGATTGATGCTGGTTTTGAAACAGGGCACGCCTACGGCAAATCGGTGCGCACTGTGAAATCTTGCGTCGGCTCTACTTGGTGTCGCTATGGTGTTGATGACTCGGTCGGATTAGCTATTGAGTTAGAGAACCGCTACAAAGGATTGCGAGCGCCCCATAAGCTTAAGTTTGCCGTATCGGGCTGTACTCGCGAGTGTGCAGAAGCGCAAAGTAAAGACATTGGGGTGATCGCCACTGAAAACGGCTGGAATCTATACGTTTGCGGGAATGGCGGCATGAGACCAAGACACGCAGATTTGTTTGCATCCGACTTATCCAAATCAGAGTTGATCACCATGATCGACCGAGTATTGATGTTCTACGTCAGCACCGCAGATCGCTTGCAGCGCACGTCGGTGTGGATGGAGAACATGGAAGGGGGCCTAGATTACCTTAAACAAGTGATTTTGGATGACTCTCTGAATCTATGTGACTCGTTGGATGAACAAATGGCGCGCGTCGTAGATACCTATCAATGTGAGTGGAAGAGTACGTTGGATAATCCTCAAAAATTGCAACGCTTCCGTCCTTTCTTGAACAGCACGTCGGGCAGCAAAGTCTTGCCGTACCAGCGTGTGCGCGGTCAGCGTATTCCAGTGAAACAGGAGGTGTAAATGGCAGCGTTAACCAAAGTGAATTTGTGTCAGCTTGATGACTTAATGCCGTTTATCGGTGCTACTGTATTGATTGAAGGCGAGCATGTGGCGTTGTTCTACATTCCAGATAGCGGTGTTTACGCTGTTCAGGACTGGGACCCAATAGGTAAGGCTTATGTAATGAGTCGAGGGATTGTCGGTGATATTGATGGTGAGATGTGTGTTGCATCACCACTGTATAAACAGCACTTCAGTTTAAAGAGTGGGCAATGTTTGGAAGACGAAGCGCACTGTCTAAAAACGTGGCAAGTAACGATCGACGATAATCAGGTTTGTTATTTAGCCGAAGAATGATCCTCGAAATTAGCTTGCTCGATATGAGTAAATTCTTAGCGTAAGAGACAAGCGAATAAAGCTCCAGAGACAGCACAGTATGGCTCTGGAGCTTTTTACTATTTGGAAGGATTCACTTTCAGCTCGGTATAGCCAGTCGAGTCGTCCATCGTTCTGGTAAACTCAAGTTCTGAGTAAGAATGGATGATCAATTCTGCGGTAGTATCAATCACTGTGCCTTCCAGCAAATGCCCACCCCAAACTAGTCCATCACGATCAGACACTGAGATATGAACGTGCTGATGCTCAGGCGTTAGTGTTCCCATCACAGAGACGATTTCAAATGGCTCTTGTTTGGTTAACGTACTCTCTGCACCTGCCAAACGAAGGTTGAGGTGAGAGATACAGCCAACGCATGAAGCAATCGAGCCTGCTTTGATACCATGCTGCTCGACCAATTTCGCTAGGCTCAGCTTTAAGTCCATGCCTTTGGTAAGACGTACTGCTATCACTTCAATCGACATGTCACTTCCTAATCAAAACCAGCAAGCAGGAAAGCGCCGTATCCAAATCGGCATAACGTTTGGCTTTGCCAAGTACGCGCATGCCTTGCATGTTGTTGAGAACAAAACGAGCGAGCTCTTCTGGTTTCAGCGTTTTCGGCACTAAGGTTTCTTTTTGCGCATTGGTCAGCGCATCCGCAATGATGTCGATAAGATGGTCAAACAAAAAATGCCCTTTACGCAGTACATCATCGTCTTCGCCAGCGTGCTCAATCAACGCATTTTGAATAAAGCACCCACAGTTCCGTTTGCGCTGCAGCTCAGCAAAAGATTTAAGGAACGATTCTAACTCAGGTAAAGACGCATCGTCTTTTTCCAAATCATTGAGTGACGGTAGCGAGACCTTTTTTAAGTAAGTATCGAGCGCTTCGTAGTAGAGCTGTTGCTTGTCACCATAGGTGTTGTAAAGACTGAAGCGGTTGATGTTCAACTCGTCGGTGAGATCCGAGATAGACGTGTTCGCAAAGCCCTTGCGCCAAAACACATCCATAGCCACGAGAAGCTTTTCATCTCGGTCGAAGTTGGCTTTTCTTGCCATAAATTACCTGCCTGGGTCTGCTTATCGGGTAATTAAATTGCTTTGGAGGGATGGTACAGAGAACCTCTAGCGTTCGAACTGAACCAATATGATGAATACCCATCTATGCTTGGGTATCAGCCTCCAAATTCATGTGAACTCACAAACGGCATCAAAAATCTCGCTCAGCAAACAGACCCACAACTGTTTGAAAATTTTTGATAGTGAAGTTCTTGACTGATCGTTTATAAACTGGCTACAGTATATCCTAACCAATCGGTTAGAAAAAGATAAAAGGATGTGAAATGAAGCTCTATGAAACCGCAATGACTCCAAGTTGTAAGCGAGTTAGCATTTTTCTAAAGGAAATCGGTGGCGAGGTTGAGCGAATTGCGCTGAACGTTCGTGAGGGCGATAACCTATCTGAACCGTTTAAATCGAAAAGCGTGAACGGCAAAGTGCCTTTACTGGAACTGGATGACGGCACGACGATCTGTGAAAGCGTGGCGATTTGTCGCTACCTAGATGAAGCGTTTGAAAATGATCTGGCGCTGTTTGGTGCAAACCAGCTCGAACGTGCTCAGGTGGAAATGTGGCATCGTGTGGTGGAGTTCCAAGGACTAAATGCGGCATTTCAGGCGTTTCGAAACATGACCGGAGTTTATGGAGACAGAGAACGTTGTGTTGAAGCATGGGGCGAAGAATCAAAACAACGCGTCTACGAATTTCTGCCTGTCTTAGACAAGCGTCTTGAACATAATGATTTTATCGCCGTAGACCATTTTACTATCGTCGATATAACAGGCTTTATTTTGATCAGTTTCGCAATTAAAGGCCTAGAAATTGATGTGCTATCGACGTCGCCAAACATTGCTCGATGGTATAACCAAATTTTAGCTAGACCTGCATTTCAGAGTTAATGTATTGCAGCGAGTGGATGATAGCTCGCTGCTACCACCTTACCGATTCTTAACTCAGCAGGATATTCAAATTTTTTCAGATTTTTCTTATTTTTTCTCCTATCGCCTATAATTGGAAAAACAACCTCAATTTGCTTCGTTGCGTTTTAGAGCCTTGAGCTCTTGGTCCGTAGACGCTCTCTTTCATCATGGAAAGTCTAATAATAGACAAGGAGAGGTCATGAATATTCAAGTGAAAACTATCAATAATATTCTAATCGCCCTGTTAATGGTTTCGGTTTTTGGTCTATTCGCACTGTACCTCAATTACACACAGCAGAATGAACAGATTGAAAGGCTGCAAAGTCAGTTAATCGAAAAAGAGCATCAGATACTAATTTCTAATGAAGCGTTGTCTTACACTCGATATCAACACCAATTATTAGCCGAAGACTACAGCCGTTTTAGAAATGAGCAGTCAGTGACTAGTGTTTTGCGTTAGCCAGTAAAGCAACCGTATTAAGGAGGAAGATGAAACCCATTCTTTTGGTCGATGATAGTAAAACAGTACTGCTTTACATCAGCAGTGCATTGGAAAAGCAGGGCTATGAAGTGGTTGCAGTTGAAGACGGAAGAGCGGCGCTTGAGGTGCTAACCCACCGCCCTGATATTCAGTTTGTGCTGAGTGATTTAATGATGCCTGGAATTAATGGTATTGAATTGTGTCGCCAATTAAAATCTAAAGTTAGCGAACGTTACATTTTCTTTGTTCTACTGTCTTCTAGAAATGACCAAAGTTCGATCGTGAAAGGCATTGATGCTGGCGCAGATGATTTCGTAGATAAGAAGACGTCTGTAGAGGAACTTCAGGCCAGAATCCGTGCGGGGTTTCGTACTTTAGAACTGCACAACAAACTCGTTGAGAGAAATAAAGAGCTAGATGCGGCCTATCAAACAATTCACCAAGACCTACAGTCTGCTAGTCATCTGATGGAGCAACTACTCCCTGCTGAATCAACTATTCAGAATGTAAATTTTAGCTATGTCTACAAACCATGCTCCCAGATTGGTGGTGATATGTTGGGGTATTTGGAGCTCGATGAACGACATGTTGCGTTTTATGTATTTGATGTTTCTGGTCATGGTATTTCTTCAGCTTTGATGGCTTTTTCTATTCAACAGACGCTATCTCAAAGTCAGGGGCCTGATTCGATCACGATGGAGTTGAGAGATGACGGCTATTGCGTAAGCGAGCCTGCATCTGTGATTGAACGGCTAAATCGGCGTTATCAGCAAACTAGAAACAGTCAACTTTACTTTACTATGGCTTACGCCATTCTTAACACAAAATCAGGGCAACTTAGCTATTGCACGGCTGGCCACCCCAGGATCTTAGTTTGGCGAACGAGTACGAAAACGATGGAACAGATAGGTGACGATAACTTTATCGTTGGTGCAATGCAGCCGATGGAATATATCGGTAACCAAATTAGTCTGGATGAGGGCGATGCATTGTGGCTTTATTCGGATGGTTTGATTGAAGCGAGGCAGGGTGAGGAGATGTTTTCACTACAACGATTGGCATCGAGTATAAAAGTTGTTTGCACGCTGACAGTTGAAGACCAAGTGGGAGACGTCTTTAAAAAAGTACAATCTTGGCATAACGAAGATGAGTTTGATGATGATGCCAGCCTTTTACAGGTAAAATGGCATGGTGAGAGGCTCGATTTTAAGGAAAAGAATGTCAAAGAGCGAATTTAAACGAACTTACGGGAGCTCCCTTACTCACTCACGAAGTGCGAGCAAAGACGTTGTTCGGTTTTTGATGGGTCATCAAATCCCCTTAAATGCAATTCAATCATTGGAGCTTTGTGTCGTTGAACTCATGAATAACGCTTATATTCATTCTTACAGTGAAATAGAAGGCCTACCAATTGAAGTGGAGTGTAGGGTTGGGGATGACCAAGTGTCCGGTTTCGTGGAACTGAGAGTCTCTGATTGCGGAGCGCCGATCAATGAAAAGACGTTCATCCAACATAAAAATAAACAGATTGAGGCACCTAACTTAATGGATGACGATAGTTGGTCCTCCTCAGGTCGCGGACTGATGTTAGTCGCTCAATTATCTGACCTGTTTACATTGGAAAAAGGTTTCGAAAACAATACGTTTGTTGTAGTGAAAAGGAATAGGGAGAGAAACTAACAACCAAGCAAAGTCGATTTGCTTCACTTGGTCCCTAGCGTTAATCTGACGGTTGCGTTGTATATCATTGTTATTTTGTATTCGTTGTTGGTGCCGGTGATAGTAACGCCTCCAACTCTTCTGGTGTTAGAATATCACTGATGTTTAACATATTACTTTCATCATCTAGCGCCATCTTTGTACGGCTAAGTAAGTACCTTTTTTGAGTTGGTGTTAAGTCTTTGAGAGACTCAATCAACTCCCTGAAATTGCTATTATTCATTGCCATATTTCCCCCAGTTAAGCCTTGAATTTCTTTATTGCATATTCTTCAAGTAAGTGAAGATTTGTTGATTAATTGCAGCTAGCTCTTTAGTAACTATAGCTATATCTGAGCTATCTGGCGCTGTATCGTTTCTGGTTTTTTCTTCTATTCTTTGAAACGCAATGACCGCGGTGTCTTCTCCGAAACTCTCTAAAATGCCCTTTAAACTATGAGCTAATAGATAGAGTTCTGACCAACATTTGCTTGCATATAGCTCATCTATACGCTCTATATCATTCGTGTGATCTTCAAGGTATGTAGAAAAAACAGTGACGATCAGATCTACGTCGTTATCCATGTATGTATTGAGAACATCAAAATTAATCATGTATACCCCTATTAAACGTTGAGGTAGAGGAATGTTTCGGATAATGAAGGCTTAGCCGAAGGTATGAATGGCATAACCAGTATTTGAGCAGAAATAGTTTGCTTGTCGCTTGAGATAAACTTACAAAAAGAAAGTCATTGTTAAAGATATTTTGACTTATATCCAAACGGCAATGGTCGAAATGTAGGGATGAAAAAACTTCAACTCGCGTGTTTTTAACACAAGTAGCAAAGGGGATGTTTCCAAGTAAAACGCCGAGTCGGTAAGTGTCTTGCAGTCCTAGTTTAAGGCTATCGTTACATACGGACGCCAGACGTTCGCCAACTTTGACTATTCCTTCAGTCAAGGCTAACTCTCCTCATTAAGTACAAGTATAAATTAGCAATCTAGTTGCATATTGGCAAGTAATCTACGGCAAAAAAGGGACTCGCGTCCCTTTTGTATTACTAGCTTTGCTTAGAGTCCTGTTCTATTTGCTTCATAAGCTCGTTGGCTTTCTTCATAGCGCGTCTTGCGCTTGAAGTCCTTCGCTTATTAAGCAATATATCGGAGAAGCGTAAGTATTTATCAGCAGTTTTGAATCTTAAATCGTTAACATCCTGAAAACCAATAGGAAAGTTTTTCGAGAACAGATCCACATCCTTCACCAAGTTATCGAGATGAGTTGTCGTCCTTGCCTTTTCTAGGCGAGAATAAAAGTTTTCAAACTCTTCTTGGAACAGGATTCTAGCGGCATCTTCTGGAAACGGTAGAGGGCTGTTGGAATCTAGCGCTGTCTCATATAATTTCATTTCCAGCACTGCATCTTTCATCGCATTACTTATCTGTAAGTTCTCTTGATGCTCTTCTACGTTTGAAAAGAAGGTGTTCCCAACCTTAATAAGAGCAACAAGTACAGCTGCGTCTTTCTTTTTGAGTGCTTCAGTGAGGTGCTGACCGAAAACATCGCTAGATAACGAACTTGGCGTGAAAGGATAACCTTGATGAATCTGATTTAACTCATCCTTGAGCTCATAGATGGATTTACTGCCGTCTTCTTTACTGTACCGAGACTTTTCAAGTTGACTGTTGATTTGCCTTGCTATCGAAAGTAACGTGGAGTGCTTGCTTGACTGAATATCTAAGGCAAGAACTTCTATTTTATGTGAGTCAGGGTAGTAGGTTTTTGCTTTATCAAGTATGGACTCAATTTCATCATAATTCGGGTAGTTGTTGGCATCAGAATTCAAAACCTGATCAATTTCAGATTCAAACTCGCTGAGAATATAGGTCTTGTGTAAGCGTAATAAGCCAGCCTTAACGACTGGATGTAAGCTTTTTTCACTATCAATCAGTGCCAAACTTTTTTCTGCTGGCGTATCAAGCTGCCACTCTTGTCCGGCAATTTGATCATTTTGCTTGCTAATAACGGTTTCCAAATTGGCGATGGTTTCTTGTTGCTGCTGATAACCAAATACAATGCCGCTAACTAATAATATACTCGCTGCCGCGCCGCTAGCGATAGGCCAATAGCGCATATTCAATTTGCGTTTCAACTGCTCAGGGGTCAGCTCGTTCGGAATGATGCCAGTTGAAAATACGCTTGAAAATATTGGCCACTTAGATGCAGGCATGTTAGTTGGTTTAGAGACCTTGATCTTCTTTTTGAGAGCTTCATTAACTGGAGTTCTTGCGTAAGGGTGTTTGCAACTCAATAGCTCGTAAGCAATACAAAATAGAGCAAACATATCGTCGCTTAAGTTCGGTTCCTTACCGGATAACAGGTTGAGTGATGCATAGTTGGGAGTATAACCAAGCGTTTCAACATTTTCGGATTTACGTTTAGCCGCATATTGATCCTGCTTTAATTGATGAGTTTTAGATACACCAAAATCAAGCAACTTAACGTTACCCTCAGACGTTAAAATCACATTAGCGGGCTTTAGGTCGGCGTGCACTACACCAAGAGAGTGAGCATATGAGAGTGCATCGAGTACCTGATTTAGGATTGATAAAGTTGCATTAAACTTCAGCCCATGGGGCCTAGAACGCTGTATTAAACTCTCTAATGTTTCTCCGTTAATATACTCCATAACTAAAAAGTATATTTCGCCATCAACACCAAAATCAAAAACCCTAATGATATTAGGGTGGCTTAACCTTTGAGTTTGTTGAGCTTCACGTATTAACATGCGTGCAGTCTCTGGTTGAGAAGCAAACTCTTTCTGTAATATTTTTAACGCAACGTAGGGTGTTTCTGAACCTGAAGATTCAAGAATCCTATCTTTAGCTAAGTAAACATCGCAAAGCCCACCATGCCCAATAACCGACTCAATTTCATACCGATTTTTAACGGTCGCTCCTATTAAGCTTTCGTTAATAACATCTTTGTTATTATTTAATGAGTCATCTTTATTGTTTTTTTTCTTATTAACTAACGGAGTGTTTTCTTTTTGAGACAGTTTTGTATTTGTTTCATTTTTATTTTTAACGGAGGTTTCATTATTAGTGAGTTTGGTTGATTTAATTGCATTGTCTCGTTTTTGAGTCTTTACAATTTTAGTTTTATCTCCGCTTTCTTCGTTATTTATAGAATTGTTTTTATTACTGTCTTCCATCACAAGAACTCCGTATAAATGATGGGGGAATATATACCTTTCTGCTCAATGAAAAGTCATTATGTTAGAATTTCTCGGCCAAACTAACATTCGTTTTTTTATTGATGAAAGTCTAAGTGTCAAAAATTTGAACTTGGTTGGATAATTAAAATTGTTGAACAATACGTGATTGCTTTGATAAAAAAATGATTCATTATTCCGTGCATGATTTTCAATGGCAGTATTAAGATTTTTATTAATCTTACTGTTAATAGAAAGTAGTTAATAATAAAATTAAAAATAATATCTAGCAGGTCTTTGGCGAGGTTTACATGAAGTTGGTTTTAACCATAACAAGTTTTCACAAATTTACTCCAGAGATTGAGAGTGAGTTCGTGTTTGAATCAAGTGATGAACATGCCAAGGTTACATTTGGTAGGTCTGAACAATGTGATTGGACACTACCAGATCCTGAAAGAGTGGTATCCGGAACCCACGGAGAACTGATTAAGTTTGGTGACAAATACTTGATAAAAGACCTCTCAACTAATGGTACTTTTGTAAATAATGCTGTAACTCCTGTGGGTCAAGGAAATGAAATAGCACTAAGCGATGACGATATGGTTAGCTTAGGGGATTATCAAATTTCAGTTTCTATTCAAACAGATACAGATGTAGTCAGTCTTGAGACAAGTAAAAGTCTTTCTAGCGCACCCCCTGAAGTAGTCTCAAGTCCATCGGAAGCAGAATTTGTTGACCTAGGCCTTAGTGCTAGTGAACTCTTAAACGAAAGTGTTCCTTCTGATTTTCAGCTAGATATTGGTTTAGTCGATGATTTTATTGATATCCCAAAGCCCGAAAAACAGAGCACCGTATCTGAAACTTTACCGAAAGTTAACCGACAATCAGAACACCTATCGACTCCCAACTTTGATACCAATGGGGGTGAACTTGCGGCTTTTGTTAGAGGGGTGGGTATAGATCCAATGATGATTCCCAGCGATAACCGAGAGGAATGGTTCGAACAACTGGGGGAGTCATTTTCTTTGATGCTAGTTGGTTTAATGGAAACACTGCATAACAGAGCAGTGTTTAAACAAACAAATCGACTTAGTCATACCGCATTTCGTAAGTCAGAAAATAACCCTTTAAAGTTTTCTGCAAACTTAGAAGATGCGATTCATAACTTATATAACCGTCAAACCGCTAGCTTCTTAAAGCCAAATGCAGCCATTAAAGAAGCATTTAATGACATCGAAAGTCATGAGCAAGCCTTAATGAAAGGTGTTGAAGGTACGGTTTCGAGTGTTATGTCACTTGTTGAACCTACTTCTATATACTCAGATGCTTTAGCGAAAGACACGGTTATTAATAAGGTTATTCCAGCTAGGAAATATGCTCAAAGTTGGAAGAGGTTTGAGGATATTCATGAAAAGCTATCCGATGATATTATCAATAAAGAGTCTCCGTTCTATTTAGAAGACTTCGCTAAGCACTATGAATTAGCATTAAAAAACAAAGGCTAGGAATTAGGGTGATGAAAAAGTTTTACCAATATATTTTGTTATTAATTTCAATAGCTTTATTTGGGTGCTCAGCAGCGAACCTAGTTGTTGATCCATACTCAGATTTAGAAATAGCAGCAAGTCATAACATTAATCCTGATTCAAACGGCAGGCCTTCTCCTGTAGTGGTGTATGTATTTGAATTAACGTCAAATACCATTTTCGAAAGCCAGGACTTTTTTTCTATTTATGAAGAAAGTGAAAAAGTCTTAGGACCTGATTTAGTGAATAAATATGAAGTTTCATTAACTCCAGGTCAGAAAGAAACATATCAAGCAAGTATGTCTCCAAAGACAGAATATTTAGGTATTGTCGTAGCGTTTCGAGATATTGAAAACTCAAATTGGCGACAAGTCATTAAAGTGGATAAGACCGGTTACAACACATATCAAGTATTGTTAGAAGATCTGTCTTTGGTCGTTAAATAACGTTTAGTTGGCTAATTATAAATGACGCAATACTCCAAGACGGCTTGGTGCGAAGGAATGTTTTTACGTCCCCAGCACTTCCAGCAACAAGAACGCGCAACCTCTCAAGAATTCAAGGGCTTACATCAGTTAGGTGGGGCTTACAATTGGGGAGTTTGGAAATGTCGAGTAAAAAAACACGCGCTAAAAGATGGTCTTATTGAACTTGAGCATCTTGAAGCTGTTTTGCCAGATATGACGTTGGTTAATACGTTAATATCCAACGATTCAGTTTCGCCTCTACTTATTGATAAAAACACTGAAAATACGTTAGTAAAAATAACTCTCCCTCTTTCAAGTGTTACAGGTAAAAACGTTTCGGATGTAAGCGAATCGATCGTCTCTCGTTATGTACTTCAAGATATCGACGTGATAGATAACCTTACAGGACAAGATGAAGAAACCATCCAAGTTGCAGCCCTTAACCTAGAGTTGAAAGCGAGTAATGACAAATTAGCGGGTTATGTGGAGTTACCTATCTTAAGGATCAAAGAGGTAACTCCTGAAGGGGAAGTTATACTAGACGATGAGTACGTTCCTCCGCTTATCAACCTCCTTAGCGACAAAGTTATGTCAGCTTATCTACGTAACGTTATCGCGATGACAAAGATGCGTGCTGACGTTATTGCACAGCGCTTGATTAAGGGTAAGTCTGCATCGGCATCTGCTGTTGATTTCATCATGCTCCAAATGCTGAACCGATATGAGGCGAAGTTAAAGCATTTCAGTGAGTTAGATAGGTTACATCCACTGGAATTAGCGACGACACTTAAAGGTTACATTGGTGAGTTAGCCACTTTTTCTAATAAAACTAAAAGAGTCCCAAGTTTGCTTGCGTATGATCACTTAGATGTATCAAGTGTCTATAGCGAGTTGAATCAGATACTCAGTCAGTACCTCAGTGTTGTCCTTGACCACACTGCGACCAAACTTCCGTTGGAGCCTCGCCAATACGGTATTCAAGTGACGCCGCTTCCAGATAAACGCTTGCTTGAGTCATGCCAATTTGTGCTAGCAATTAAAGCAGACACCACAACAGATGAAATAAGACGCCTGGTCCCAGCGCAACTCAAGTTTGGCCCGGCAGAACAGATTCGCGATCTAATTAATAATCAGATCAACGGTATAAACGTAGTGCCGTTGAGTGTCGTCCCGAGACAGATTCCTTACCAAACGGGCTATGTTTATTTCGAAGTTGTCAAGAAAGGGCCATTTTGGATGAGGCTAAAAGATAGTGGCGGTATTGCGCTTCACCTATCAGGGCATTTTCCGAATGCTGAACTTGAGCTTTGGAGTATTAATCAATAGGCGCACTCTGTATGGAACAAACGATAGTAAAACCAACACCGGGTGGAAGAGCACCCGCATCGAAACCACAATCAGAAAAGTCTGTGGATAATACCGTAGTTATCTCAAAAAGTCCTGAATTGGTGAACAATGATTCAGTGGTCGCTTATGGGAATAACTCTCTACTAGCAGAGGCGAATGGCCTGTTATCTATTATCGGTCAAATTCGCTCGACAGCGACTCATTCCGATCCGTTGTTTCTAAAAGAGACATTGGCACAAAAGCTTAGAGATTATGAGAACCGATTACGTCAGCATGACGTTGATTTGGATACCATTGATACAGCTCGTTATTGTTTATGCTGTTCACTAGATGAAGTTGTCCTTAACACCAATTGGGGTGGGAATTCATTCTGGAGTCACGATTCATTACTTAGCTCCTTCTATGCTAGCAGTCAAGGTGGGGAAGCGTTCTTTAAGCATCTTGATAAGTGCATGGCGAAACCAGATGTGAACTTAGATTTGCTTGAACTAATGTATGTGTGCTTATCTCTCGGGTTTCTGGGTCAATACCGTTTAGAAAAAAATGGACTGGAATCGCACCGGAAATTGAGAAGACAGGTTATTGCTACTCTTAAGACTTATGGGAGAGGAGTCCCTCAGGAACTAAGCAATAGTATCGACCAACACATTTTGAATGGCTCAAAGGCTTCTGATAGAGCTCCTCTTTGGGTTGTATGTTCTGTAACGGCGGCACTATTGGTCTGCATATATATGTATTTTAGTTATGAGCTAAATAAGGCATCCAATCGCACCTTTTCTCAATTAGTCAATTTGATTCAACCGCAACAACTTAACCAAGATGCAACGTCAGAATCAAAATCAGCGCCAATTGCAGAAAAGATTTCAATGTATCTAGCAACTGAGATCGGTAAGGGGCTAATCAATGTTGAGCCGCTGCAAGACAGGGTAAGAATTTCGTTAAAGTCTCAAGATCTATTTGAATCAGGTAGTGCTGATGTTGTCGCTTACATCCAACCCGTTATTTCTAAGCTTGCGAGAACATTGGAGTCGACCCAAGGCAAGATCATTGTTACTGGTCACACCGACGATAGGCCTATTTTCACGAGTAAATATCCCTCGAACTGGCACCTATCATTAGCTCGAGCCACTGCTATGTCTGAACAACTGATCTCGAATAGTGCATTAGAAGGGCGAGTGATACCCGAGGGATTGGGGGATGCAAGACCATTAGTTGAAAACAGTAGTGATGAAAACCGAGCTATTAACCGCCGGATTGAAATCGACCTTCTTGTCGCGAATTAATAATAGGTAGATAGAGATGCGTATTAAAGAAATTGGCAGAATATTTACTCAAAGATGGTTTCTCGGTCTTATAGGTGTCGCTGCTTGTTCTATTTTCATTTGGGTTGTTGGTCCACTTATTGCGATAGCGGGATATGAGCCCCTAAAGAGTGACTTTCAACGGCTAGTCACTATTCTAGTGTTGGTGTTGCTTTGGGCGATATTTAACGTTACCAAGCAGCATAAGCAAAAGGTGAAAGAAGACGAAAGTATTCAAACGTTGCTTGAGGTTGATAGCCTATCAGATAAAGAAGCGGCAAGTGAAATTGACTTAATGCGCGAGCGTATTGAGCAAGCTGTCAAAGTAGTGACGAAAACACACAAAGGCAAGAGAAGCTTGTATGACTTACCGTGGTATGTGTTGATTGGCCCTCCTGGAACGGGGAAAACAACCGTATTAAAGCAGTCGGGGTTAGAGTTTCCATTAGGAGACAGCCTTGGCTCTGACTCTATTGCCGGTGTAGGTGGCACTCGCCACTGTGATTGGTGGTTTGCAAATAAAGCAGTTCTTATAGATACGGCTGGCCGGTATACGACACAAGACAGTCAAGAAAAGGTCGACTCTAAAGCGTGGCATGGTTTCTTAGGATTGTTGAAAAAGTATAGAACGCAAAGACCAATTAATGGTGCGATTGTTACGATAAGTTTAGCCAGCGTGATGTCTCAGACTCGAACCGAGCGAAGTCTTCATGCTCGAGCAATTAAGTCGAGACTTCAAGAACTGAAAAACCAGTTAGGCATGCAGTTTCCGATTTACGTATTGCTCACCAAAATGGATTTAGTTGCCGGTTTCAATGAGTTTTTTGCCGATTTAAGTAAGGAAGAGCGAGAGGAATTATTTGGTTTCATGTTCCCTCGTGAAGTGGATGATGAAAGAGGCGTTATTTCTCTATTCAACAAAGAATTTCATGGCATGTTGGAGCGCCTTGATGCCCGTATGCTTAGAATACTTGAAACAGAGGACGATTTAGATAAACGCGCGCTTATCTTTGAATTTCCAAAGCAATTAAGAGTGCTACAAGCTAATCTTGACGAGTTTTTAGCTGAAATTTTTGCACAAAACAGTTTTGAAGAGCCTGCCTTGATTCGTGGTGTGTTTATGTTGAGTTCGGTTCAAGAAGGCTTACCAGTCGATAAGCTGATGAATGAATCAACCAATGGACTTGGGTTAAATCGTTTAGCTCTAGCAAAGAGTCAGACTGGTTCTCATAGTTATTTCGTAAAGAATCTTTTTGACAAGGTTATTTTCAAAGAGCAACTGTTAGGAACAGTTAATCGTCACTATCAAAAGCAGTCAGGTTGGATGCGTCGAGGTGTTTACATTGGATGTACAACGCTACTGCTAGGAGCTTCTGCGCTTTGGTTTATGAGTTATAAGTGGAACTCACAGTTAATTGTCGATACCAATGAACAAGCGAGCCATATTGATGCAATGATTGGCGCTCAAAGTTTAGATTTTGAAGCGGATATTGTTTCAGCTGTAGAAACATTAGATAGGTTGATGACGCTTCCTCTCGGAAAGCAAAGCGACTACGGTGATGCCGACTCTGTAAAGAGGTTTGGTCTCTATCAAGGAGACAAAGTGTCTCAGGCGGCAAACAATGCATATTCTGATGCTTTGACCCAATATTACGCCCCTCTGCTTCTTGATAGCTTGGTGTCAGAAATGGAGAGCAATCAACAGCATCGTGAGTATTTGTACGAAACGTTAAAAACGTATTTGATGTTATTCAATCCAGACAAATATCAACAAGATGAAGTGTTGGCTTGGTTTAACTTTTATTTCGAACGTCAATATCCGGGTGAGCTAAACGCAGACTTAAGAAGACGTTTGCTACAGCACACTCAATATTTATTAGGCAACGATGGACAAGGCTTTACTTACAACACTGCTGCCGTGACGAGTGCTCGAGAAGTGTTGACTCAAATGTCTCTACCTGAACGTGCTTATCAGCGAATGAAAATACAATTTTCTAAGAGTCATGTACCTTCATTTCGCTTGACTGATGTATTGGGACCTAAAGGGCTTGAGCAGTTCGAGCGAGCTAGTGGAAAACCGCTATCACAAGGCATTTCGGGTTTCTACACGTACAATGGTTTTCATAGCATTTTTCAGATTCAGATCAACCGTACAGTAAAAAGCTTAATGGAAGAGAACTGGGTTTATGGTGACGATCTTAAGGCTCATGAAATTGATCAAGATAGTGCCATCCAAGGCGTTCAGTCTCGATACTATCAAGATTATGTTAATGAATGGAAAACGTTGATCGAAGATATTCAATTGAAGCAGGCTCCGAGCCTAGAACTTGCGACAGAGCAAGCGAGGGTTTTATCTGGAGTTGAAAGACCAATCGAATCTTTGTTGAGAGCAATCCAAAAAGAGGTTGCTCTATCAAAAGTATCATTGTCAGAAAATCAAAAAGCCGCTTCTGAAGTTGCTGGTAAAGTTGCCAAAGTTAAGTTTTCAAATACGGCAGATAGACTAGACATGTATTTACCTGAAGAAAACGGTTTCAATGTTGCTCTGCCAGGTAAAGAAGTCGAATCGCATTTTTCAGAGATCTTACGCCTTGGTGAGCAAGACTTTGATGATATTCAACAAGCAATGGTTAACTTGCGTTCGTATTTAAGTGACTTATCAAGCTCTGGTAACAATCAGAAAATTGCCTACAAAAGTATTTTAGATGGAACCGTTACACAAGATGTCGCAGCTTCCTTTGCTCGTGCTAAAGAACTTTTGCCGAGACCATTTAATCAATGGCTAGGTGAGCTTTCTCAAGAGTCGGTTAAGTTTGCGGAGAGCGGTTCGAAGGATCATCTAAATCAACTTTGGGTAACACAAGTGGTCCGCCCTTATCAGCGGACTATTGCTGGCAGATATCCATTCGAGCCCAACGCGAGCAGAGAAGTTAGATTGAAAGACTTTAAGCGATTCTTTGGTTATGGAGGTACGCTTGACGCATTCTTCCAAGAATACCTCGAACCGTTTGTGGATACTTCGAAAAGTCGTTGGCGATTAGAAAAGGAAATTGGAGTTCGCCCAGAAACACTAATGGTCTTTCAAAGAGCGCAACGTATCAGGCAGTCTTTCTTTGAATCTGATAATTCCTTACGCGTAGAGTTTGGGATGAAGCCTGTTTATCTAGACCAGCACATTACTCGATTTGTCTTAGAGTTGGGTGGACAAGATTTGGTTTATAAGCATGGACCAGCAAGAGCTAAATCGTTGAGTTGGCCTGCCGGTCAAGATCAGACTCGAATTGTGTTCACACCACCTGAATCTAAACGCGAAATTGCGCATACCTATGAAGGTGAGTGGGGCATATTCAAGCTTTTGGATCAATCACTTAAAGCAAGGCCAGAATCGCGTAAAGACAATATAGTTATGATTGATTTAAAGGGAAATAAGGTGCAGCTAGAGCTTATTCCTTCTAGTGCCATTAATCCTTTTTGGTCAAATGAAATGGAGAGGTTCAGATGTCCACGAACCTTATAACATCAGGCTGGGGCTATATCGGTAAAATGCCCGCAAAAGGGGACTTTGTGAAAGATGGTTTATCACAAGATTTCTCGGAGCGTTGGCATGATTGGCAACAGGCGGTTATTGCAGTCAGCAGGGAACAACTGGGTGAAAGCTGGAATGAGCACTTTTTAACGGCTCCTGTGTGGCACTTTGCTTTGGATATTAGCTATTTAGAAGACTCAACCTACATTGGTAGCATGATTCCTAGTGTTGATGCATGCGGTAGATACTTTTTCTTTACTATAGCTCGTGCCGTAAAAGGTGAAGCTGCGCAATATTGGGGTGACAGAGCTTGGACAGAGGACAGTGCCGCTCTTGCTCTTTCAGTACTTGAGGACGACTTTGTCTTTGATGTTTGGCATAAGAGTACTCAAGAAAAAAATGACCTCGTTGCGAATGTAACAAGTGAAGTGAGGCCTCTAGAGTTTCTTTATCAAAGCCAAATATCTACAGTTTTTCATGATCACGGCAATACTGATCAAAATACGCTTTTGAATTACCTCATTAAAGAAAAATTGAGTAAACCATGTTTTTGGTGGACTGAAGGTTCAACGAAGGTTGAACCATGCATGTTCATTACTAGTGGATTTCCTTCAATTGGTCAGTTTTCAGCCATGCTTGATGGCGGCTGGAAAAAGTGGAATTGGTAGGATAGAAGAATGAATTGGAACTATTTTACCTTTGCTAAATCGCACGCAGGAAAAGTACGCCCTTATAACGAGGATGCTCTGTTGGATATGACAGAGCAGCATATTTGGGTGGTTGCCGATGGAATGGGTGGACACAGTGCTGGCGATATAGCAAGCCAGATGCTAGTGGATAGAGTCGCGCGCCACATGCAGGATGTCTCCAATACTAATATCGATGATATCCGAAGAGTGGTTCAAGAAGCGAACTTAGAAATTTACCAATACGCACAAAATCACTTAGACGGTAAAACGATGGGAACAACACTTGTTTTGTTGTTTATTCAGGATGGGTATTACCACTGCCTTTGGGTGGGGGATAGCCGAATTTACCAGCTTAGAAGTGGTAATTTTGTCCAAAAAACACGTGATCATAGTCAAGTCATGGACTTAGTGGATCAGGGCTTATTGGCATTTGAAGATGCCGAATCTCACCCTCTTGCAAATGTTATTACCAGAGCTGTTGGGGTCGACGAAAGTGTCACTATTGATCAAGTTTCAGGGCAGTTGGCTGACGGCGATCAGTTTCTACTCTGTAGCGATGGACTCTCTAAGGAACTTACGAGTGATGAAATTCATCGGACATTGTATGCAGACTCAGTCAACCAAGCTGGATTAGCGCTCATGCATTCGGCTTTGGTTCGGGGCGCAAGTGATAACGTAACTTGTGCTTTGATCAAAGTTCGCCAAGCGCAAACGGAGTGCGAAACAGTAACTAGAGAAGACGCGACAATACCTGTCTTTCTAAGAGGGAGAGCTTATGAGTAATGAAATGTTTGATTGGTATGAACAAGCGTTGGCTCCTATATCTCAAGAAAATCCTACAGGTGTTGATCCTAGAGAGGATGTATCACCACAGTCTGCTTACTATCGGTTGAAAGATCAGCGTATGGCCGCTCGCAACGCTGAACGTAATGCTCTTATAGAAGAAGAAAGTATCTATACCCACAGTAATTTATGGCGAGTATTTATTGAAGATGTCCCAGAAATACTCACGAATCAGTCTAAAGATTTGGAATTTGTTGCCTGGCTTATAGAAGCCCTAACTCGATTGTATGGTTTTCGTGGTATGGGCGTTGGCTACAAACTCGCAACCAGTTTAATTGAGAACTTTTGGGATGATCTGTACCCAATGCCTGATGAAGATGGTATTGAGACAAGAATATCGGCGATTATTGGCCTCAATGGTATCGATAGTGAAGGAACACTTATTTTTCCAATTGCTTGTATACCATTGACTGACTTAGGCGTGGAGCAAGCTTATGCCTATTGGGAATATCAGCAAGCTATAGAGCTTGAGCGTTTAGACGAAGATAAGCGCCGAAATCGAGTCGAGCTTGGGGCTGTTGAGTTATCTGAAATTATAACTACGGTTAAGTCGACTTCTGATACGTTTTATCAAGAATTAATCACGGATTTGGAGTTCGCTACAGAATCATTTAATGAATTCAGTCAGCGATTAGACGAAGCGGCCGGTGATGTGACTCCTAGCTCTTATATATCAAAAAGACTTGAATCAATACACTCGGCATTAAAGCACCTTCTAGGAGATCGTTTCAATCAACCACAAGCCGTGTTTGAAGAGCTAGAGGATCTTGATGAATCTTCTTCTGAACAACCGTTAAGTTCACAAAGTTGTGATGCATTATTAGCGACAAACATGAAATCACGAGAGCAGGCAATTAGACAATTGCAGCAAGTAGCAGATTTCTTCCGAGAGAGTGAACCTCACTCACCAGTTTCTTACTCCATCGAACAGATTATTCGTTGGTGTGGGATGCCTCTGCCGGAGTTACTGGCGGAACTTATCTCCGACGGGGATGCAAAGAAAAGCTACTTCCGTTTGGTTGGCATAGCAGAACAAAATGAAAATTAATAAAGGGAGAATGGTATGACGAGTATCCACTCGAAACTATCACGAGTACGGAAGCCTCGTGTCCACATTACCTATGATGTTGAAACTGAAGGTACGACTCTTAAGAAAGAACTGCCTTTTGTTGTAGGTGTAATGGGTGACTTCGCTGGTCAAAACACAGAAGCGTTGAAGCCATTAAAAGACCGCCGTTTTATTCAGATCGATCGAGATAACTTTGACGATGTACTCAAAAAAATGAATCCATCGGTGAAGTTTAAAGTTGCGAATAAGCTTGCGAATGACGATTCACAGTTTGAGGTCGATTTAAACTTTAAATCAATGCAAGACTTTGAGCCTGCTGCGATCGTAAATCAAGTTGATCCACTACGCCAATTGATGGAAACGCGTAATAAACTGCGTGATTTGATGACAAAAGTTGACCGCTCAGAAGAGCTTGAAAATATCCTAGAGGATGTTTTGAACAATACAGACAATCTGGCAAGACTTGCAGGCGAGTTAGATCTTGGCAAGAAAGCGAAGTCAGACAGTACTGAAGGAGCGGAATAATGACGACTGAAGCTGAAAAACAGTTAGATCCAACTGTTAATGAACAGACAACTTCATTCTTAGATCAAGCTATTGGTGCGACTAAGCAGACCGAAGCTTCTCGTGCTGAGGAGCTGATTAAAACGCTCGCTGAAGAAGCAATGAAAGGGACAGTTACTTGGAACAAAAACCTAACAGTAACTTTTCGTGAAGCGATTAATTTGCTCGATAGGCAGATTTCTGATCAGTTGTCTGAAGTAATGCATCACCCAGAATTACAGAAACTCGAAGGTTCTTGGCGCGGCTTAAATTATCTAGTGATGAATTCAGAGACCAGCTCTACTCTGAAAGTTCGCATGATGAGCATGACCAAGAAAGAGCTACATAAAGACTTGAGCAAAGCTGTTGAGTTTGATCAAAGCCAGATCTTTAAAAAGGTTTACGAGTCTGAGTTTGGTAGTGCTGGTGGTGAACCGTATGGTGCATTGATTGGAGACTATGAGTTTACCAACCACCCAGAAGATATTGAGTCGTTACGCCTAATGTCAAATGTAGCGGCTTCTGGCTTCTCTCCATTCTTGTCCGCAGCTTCACCAGCACTATTCGGCTTTGATGAGTGGACTGAGTTGTCAAAACCACGCGACCTAGATAAGGTATTTGAATCACTAGAATACGCCCAATGGCGTTCGTTCCGCGAGAGTGCCGATTCGCGCTTCGTTAGTCTGACGATGCCAAAAGTCCTTGCTCGTTTGCCATACGGACAAGCTACCGCTCCAGTCGAAGAGTTTGGGTTTGAAGAGTTCGAAGTAGATCCTGTTTCAGGTATTGCTGTTAACGCTGAACATAACGACTACTGTTGGATGAACTCTTCGTATGTTCTTGGTGTTAAGTTAACCGACGCATTTTCAAAATATGGATTTTGTACTGCCATCCGTGGTGCAGAAGGCGGCGGTCGAGTGGATAACTTGCCAACGCATTTCTTCATGAGTGATGATGGCGACCCTGATATGAAGTGCCCAACAGAGATTGGTATTACCGACAGACGTGAGGCGGAGCTTGGTAAGCTTGGTTTCTTACCGCTTTGTCACTACAAAAACACCAACTATGCAGTGTTCTTTGGTGCGCAAACCTGTCAAAAACCAGCGAACCATGAATCCCCTGAAGCAACGGCCAATGCGGCCATTTCTGCCCGCCTACCTTATATGATGGCAACATCTCGTTTTGCGCATTATTTGAAAGTAATGGCCCGAGATAAAATTGGTAGCTTTATGGAAGCAGAAGACGTTGAGTCTTGGCTGAACCGCTGGATCCTAGGTTACGTCAATGCTTCTGAAGGCGGTGGTCAAGAGATCAGAGCGAAATACCCTCTAGCAGACGCTCGTGTTCAGGTTAAGGAAATTCCTGGCGCACCTGGTTCTTACAATGCCGTAGCATGGCTGAAGCCTTGGTTACAAATGGAAGAACTGACCACATCTTTGCGACTTGTGGCAAAGATCCCTCAGTCAGGTGGATAAGAAATGAATTGGCTGGTCGAAAGGCCAGCCATGACCAATCTTTATGTTCTAGATGGAATTAGCAGTGTCACTTAACTTTCGCGACCCTAGCAAGCTAAAACATGAGTTCAGTACCGGAGGCTATGCTGAACTTGATAGCCCGTGGTTGACTCGATTCAATGAATCTTCTGATCTTGTAGCGTCAGCGCGAATTTGGCTAGAAGGTACACGTTCAAGAGATTTGGACAGCTTTCGTCATAGTGTGATGAACACAATTAACCGCATTGATGAGCTATTAGAATCTCAACTAAATGAAATATTACATCATCCTGAGTTTCAACAGCTCGAAAGGGGGTGGGTTGGAGTTAGGTATTTATGTGAACAGGTTGATTCTCGTTCATCGGACTCTGTAAAAGTTAAGGTTTTAACGGCGACATGGAATGAAATCAGTAAAGATGCTTTAAAAGCCATCGAGTTTGACCAATCAGCACTATTTAAGTTGCTCTATCAAAATGAATATGGCATGGCAGGGGGAGAACCCTTTGGTGTGGTGGTTGGAGATTATCAGCTTCGCTGTGATCCTAGTAAAAATTATTTTGATAGAGATCTGTCTGTGTTGAGTAAGATCTCTCAGTCTGCAGCTGCAGCATTCAGCCCATTTATCATGTCTGCATCGCCAGAGATGTTTGGTGTTGATAGTTTCGCTCAACTCTCTGCGATAAGAGATATAGCAGCCCAATTTGAACAGGAAGATTATGCAAAGTGGCGTAGTTTGAGAGATAACGATGACGCTAAATTTATTGGTTTGACTGCACCTAACGTCTTGTTCCGTCAGCCATACAAAAGTGATGGCTCGCGGAATGATAAATTCAATTTTCAAGAACACATCTACGACTCCAACCGAGATTTGCTATGGGGGAGTAGTGCGTACTGTTTTGCTGCCGTATCAATTAGAGCATTTCAGGAACATGGTTGGTTCACGCATATGCGAGGGATTAAACAAGGCGATTACAGTCAGGGCATTATCGTCGCTCCTACAAGGAGCAAGATGCGTGTTAACGGCAAGAATGATCGTGAAAGATGTCCGTTAAACTTGAAAATCTCTGAGAGAAAAGAACAAGAATTGTCTGAGTGCGGTTTTATTTCTATTTCTCCAATACCTGAGACTGATATGGTAGGGATGACCTCGAATGTATCTCTCTACAAGCCCAAACAATACGCAGAAAAGCATATTTCAACGAATGCAAAACTGACATCGATGTTGCAATACACATTGTGTGTATCGCGAGTCGCACATTATCTCAAGGTTATGGGGCGTGACAAAATTGGTGGGTATCAAGATGCAGAAAGCCTAGAGCGTGACTTTCAACGCTGGTTACATCAGTACACTACCGCATCAGATGAAGCGTCTGATGAGCTTCGAGCTAAATATCCCCTAAATGAAGCGAAAATTACAGTTCGAGAGAAAAGAGAAACTCCTGGACATTATTACTCAGTTATCCATTTGCGACCGCATTTTCAACTCGATCAAATGGTATCTAGCATTAAATTAATTACCGAATTATCACCAGAGCACATGGTGTAAGGAAATAACAATGACTCAATGGAAAAATGCTTTGTCCCAAGGCCTATTGCAACACGCTCTAGAGCAATTAACTGATGAAATTAAAGCAACACCTAAAGATGCGAGCTTGAGAAGTTCCTTCATTGAGCTTCTTTGCATTGATGGGGACTTCGAGCGTGCGGACGCTCAGCTCATGCAATCGATTAAATTGTTTCCTGAGTATCTGCCTGGTGCAAGTCAGCTACGACATTTAGTGAAAGCAGCTCAAGCTAGAAAGGATTTTATCAATGGTGCGGCTAGTGCCAAAGTAATAGGTGATGAGGAATTAACTAAAGAGCTTGTTCGATTTAATCTTGCTCTCGGAAATCAAGAGTACGAAGAAGCGTCACGTCTATCGCATCGCATTGAAGAGCATCGTACTATTAAAGGGTTTAACGTAAACGGCACAAACTACGAAGATGCTAGAGATATTGATGATCGTTTAGGTGGTTACATTGAACTGTTTTCTACAGCAGGTAACTATTTTCTTGTACCCATATCGAGCATCCATACGCTAGAAGTTAAAGCACCTACTTCATTGTTAGAGAGTATTTGGCGACCTGTCGAGTTTGATATCGATGGACTTGGTGAAGGCGAAGGCCATATGCCGTTGACATATGTTGACTCAGAGACCGATGCGCAAAAGTTAGGTCGAGAAACGGATTGGAAGCAGATTGGTGAGCAAGAATCTTTTGTTGGCTTGGGTCAAAAATGTTGGTTAGTCGGTGATTCAGCGCTTCCAATCTGTGATTTGACTACATTATTAGAACAGAAACAAATAGCGTAGAAATATCATGTCTTTAACCGTTTCTCTGCTCGACAAATTGATAGATAGTGATCCTCTCACTCGAGATGAGAAAGACTTCCCTGCAAGCCAGCAACAGATGTTGAGCAGCTTACTTAGAGATCTAGAGTCGATGCTGAATAGTCGTATTGGATGGAAAAACATTCCTGATGATCTTTTAGAGGTTCGTTATTCAATATTGAATTATGGGCTGCCAGATTTTTCCTCAATGCCCTATAGCAGCCAAGAAGGGCAGAATCAGCTTTGCGACATCGTTCATGATGCAATTAAAGAGTTTGAGCCGAGGTTAAGGAACCCTCATGTCCAGATTTCAGACGAGAAAAACGCTATTGATAGGGTATTGAGGTTACAGATAAATGCCACTTGCTTAATTGATAACAGTATTCATGAAGTGCGATTCAATTCTGAAGTAGAGCCGGTAAATTTAGGTATGAAACTGAGTAGAGCAAAATGAGTGAAGAGTTTCTCAAGTACTATAATCGCGAGTTAGCTTATTTGCGTCACAAAGGGCAAGAATTTGGGGAGCAGTATCCTAAGATTGCTGCGAGACTTCGTATTAGTGAGGAACAGGTTGACGATCCGCACGTAGAAAGATTGTTAGAAGGCTGCGCATTTCTAACAGCAAGGATTAGACAAAGCTTAGACAATAGTTACCCTCAATTTACAGAGTCTTTGATGGGACAGTTATATCCTGATTTTCACGCCCCAATCCCGTCAATGTCAGTCATTAAAATGAGCTGTTCTAACTCCACTTCCTCTTATTTTGATGTAGAAGAAGGCGAGCGAGTTGTTATCGGTGCTCCTGGATATCATGAGTGCGAGTTTAGAACTTGTTATCCGGTCAGAATGTATCCTGTTGATGTGACCTCTGGCGTTTTTAAAAATGCGCCTTTCAAGCCAGTTGGCTCACGATGGGAAAGCAATGCTCATTCAGTTTTGAAAGTACAGCTCACGGCTCAAGATGAAGAGACTCCTCTTGGTGAAATGGGGGCAGAACGGCTGCGCTTCTATTTAAACGGTCAATCTCAATTGACTTTTAAGCTCTACCAAATGCTGTTTCAAAACCTAATTGGTTTATCTGTTGTTGTGGATGGCAAAGAAGTTCGTCCTTTAACCAAAAGGCATCTTTCTGAAGTGGGATTTTCAGAAGATGAGAAAGTTGTGCCATACAGTAAAAGAAGCTTTTCAGGAGCAAGATTACTTGTTGAGTATTTGCACTTTCCTGAGAAGTTTATGTTCTTTGATATCACCGAACTTGGATTATCTGAGCTAGATCTTGGAGAGCAATTCGAACTGTATTTTTACTTTGATACCAACGATGACTGGCTTCCAAAGCAAGTGGACGAAGAAAGCTTAATGGTAGGTTGTGTGCCTGTAATCAACTTATTTAAAAGTATTATGGAGCCTAAGCGTATTCTACCAACTGAATACGATTACCACTTGTCTCCGCAATACCAAGAAGCTGAAAGTAATGAGGTTGTCTCAATTTCTGACGTAACGTTGAGAAATTGGAACAAAACGTACCACAATTTGCCATGTTATCACGCTGGTGAGCACACGCATTATACGAACACTAGTGAGATTTATTGGTTGATGAGACGTGAGGATAAGAACTGGGCTGGTGGGTATGATGAGCCAGGTAGAGAAACTTACATTTCTTTTGTTGATAAAAAACATCAATTGTTCAGCCCGGATAGCCGGGAAAACTGGTTAATGTACGTGGAAGCTGAGTGCTGTAACCGCAACTTAGCGCAGAAACTTCCATTTGGAGGTGGGCTGCCGCAAGTATCTTTACCGGAGGTAAATGACAATTTCGAATCTGTTCGTTGTTTAGTCTCTTTATCAGAAACTATTCGGCCAGAAATGGATGAAAGCACACGATGGCAGTTAACTAAGCTTTTAACTTTAAACCATTTTACCGAGGAAGATGGTTTAGCAACTTTGAAGCAGACCCTTAATCTCTATGCATTTTCTGGGACAGCAGAAACGAAAGCGGTAATCGATGCTTTAACTAAGTTAGAGTTTGAGCCTACTACAGGAAGAATTAGTCAGAAAGGCAAAGTTGGATTTGCGCACGGTATAAAAGTTATTTTGACGGTTTCTGATCAAATTTTACCTAAAGAGCAGATCTTTCTCTTAGGTAGTGTTTTATCTGTTTACTTCTCGCAATATGCTGAAATTAACATTTTTACGCAGTTAGAAATAAGACTTAAGTCCACGGGAAAGTTTTTCCACCTATGGCCCGCATTAACTGGCGATAAGGTGTTGCTATGAGCGCGGAACAATTTTATCGAGAATTAAAGCAACATCCATTGTTTGAAGCGATTCATCTTATTGAACACGAAGTTCTGCAAGCAGAGGCGCAAATAGGAACAGATGCGTTACCGAAGCATGAAAAGCTAAACTTAAAGGTTAATCCATCATTAGGTTTTGAAAATGCTCAGCTTTGTGAACTGAAAAATATAGATGACAGCAAGTTAGAGATTGAGACCAATTTAATAGGCCTAACGGGTGAGCAAGGTGTGCTTCCCCAGCACTATAGTGAATTAGCTTTACATCGCCAAAAAGAAGGCGATACGGCTATGGTGGACTTCTACGATATTTTCAATCATCGCTTATTATCTCTTTATTATCGATGTTGGCAACTGAGTCAGCTGACAGTTCAATCTCGTGCGCATGCGCAGGGCGCGCGTTCGCCGTTAGAAAGCTGTAAATCGGCATTAACTGGGGAAGGGAGTTCACTGTCCCTGCACTATGGTGGTGTGTTTGCTTCACCAATGAGAAGTAAAGGTGGACTAAAAAGTATTCTTGAATGTTTATCTGGATGCCAAGTAAAAGTTCATGAATTTCAAGGACAATGGTTACACCTTACGAAAGAAGAGCAAACACGCCTTGCATCCCGAACTATGCCTGAAGGGCAGTTTGCTCAACTTGGTTTAGGAGCTTCTTTGGGTTCGAAAGCATGGAATATCAACGCGGGGACAACAATAGAATTTCTGCCAAAAGATAAACAGCTAGTTAGTAAATTGCTTCCTAACCAACCCAATATAGCAATCATTAAGAACGCTGCTTATGAGTTGATTGGAAAACATAAACAACTGAAGTGGCAGCTCACCACCAAACATAGTTTGCTACCACAAGCTTGCTTATCGAAACAGCAGGGGCAGTTAGGTATTGGTTCTGTGCTTAAAAAACACGAACGTACAAAAGATCGAACTATAACAATTACTATTTAAAGGAAATGTAATGGCTTCACTCTCACTTTCAGCGTTGGTCGAAAGATTGTCTCCTCAGGCTAAGGAAACACTTGAACAGGCAGCTGCGATGGCAAGCTCCCGAACTCATCACAGTATTGAAATGTCTCACTGGTTAATGATGATTATCCGCCATCCTGACGATATTTACTCTGAAGTTTTTGACGAATTTGATGTCGATACAATCAAGGTTGAAACCGATATTCAAAAGGCATTAGAAAAATACAAAACAGGATGCCAGTCGGTGCCTGGGCTATCAGCTCATACAGTGACTGTTATGCAAAATGCCTTGTTATCTGCAACCATTGAATTCAATCAAGAACAGTTGGGGTGCATCCATCTTTTATTTGCCTACTTGTCTGATGATACGTTAGTCAACATGGCTGGTTCGATTAGTCCTGAACTAAACAAGATAGAACCATCTCGCTTATTGAACTTTAAAGAAAGTAATGCGCCTCAATCAAGATCGAATGACTTAGCGCAGTCAAACGCGAATTCCGCCTTGAATCAATTTACAACAGACCTTACTGAGCAAGCTAGGGAAGGTAAAATAGATCCGGTGATTGGTAGAGATAATGAAATTCGCCTAATGATCGATATTTTATTAAGACGCCGACAAAACAACCCGATTCTTACGGGAGAAGCTGGTGTTGGAAAAACAGCCGTTGTTGAAGGTTTGGCGCAAAAGATCATTGATGGCGATGTACCTCCCGCTCTGCAAAATGTGGCGATTAAGTCTCTGGATTTGGCATTACTGCAAGCCGGCGCAGGCATGAAAGGTGAGTTTGAAAACAGGCTTAAGAACCTTGTGAAGGAAGTAAACGACGCTCCACAGCCTATTATATTGTTCATTGATGAAGCTCATGGCCTAATTGGCGGTGGTGGGCAAGCGGGCCAAGGTGATGCGGCGAATATTCTGAAGCCAGCATTAGCGAGAGGCGAACTCAGAACGATCGCAGCAACTACGTGGGCAGAGTATAAAAAGTATTTTGAAAAAGATGCAGCTTTAACTAGGCGTTTTCAAGTCGTAAAGGTTGATGAGCCAGCCCCTGAGCTCGCGATCGAAATGTTACGAGGCTTACTTGATGTAATGGCACAACACCACGATGTTCATATCACTAACCAAGCTCTCAATGCAGCGGTCCAACTCTCAGCTCGATACATTAATGGTCGTCAACTGCCAGATAAGGCGGTTTCTGTTTTGGATACGGCCTGTTCTCGAGTTGCGTTAAGTCAGTCATCTACACCGGGAGGTCTAGATGCAAAAAGAAACAAACTTAAAGCAAAGCAAGCTGAGTATGAGCATCTTAGCCAAGAGAATCGATTAGGAGCATCTCTTGATGTGCAGCTCCAAGGTGTCCGAAAAGAGATTGATGCGCTATCTAATGACATTATTGAATTAGAGGTACTTTGGGAAAAAGAAAAAGAATGGGTAAGTGAAGCTAAGTCACTTAGAACCCAAATAATCCAGGAGGGTTCTGAAACTGCTAGAGACAAGTTACAAGAGCTTGAAAATAACCTCTCCGTTAACTCACAGCCCTTAGTTTTTTCGCATGTAAATGAAGCGCTAATCGCAGAAGTTATTTCGGATTGGACCGGTATACCGCTGGGTAAACTTCAGGATGATGAAATCCAAGCAGTATTGGGTTTGAAAGAAAGTTTGTGCAAGCGAGTTGTCGGGCAGGATCACGCTTTAGAGCTCATGTCTGAAGTGATAAAAACCGCGAGTGCGCAGCTCACGGATGAGACACGACCAAATGGTGTATTTCTCCTAACCGGACCAAGCGGAGTGGGTAAAACCGAATCGGCTTTGGCGATTGCAGAGAAAGTGTATGGTAGTGAAGAAAATGTCACGACTATCAATATGTCGGAATTTAAGGAAGAGCATAAAGTCTCATTGCTATTAGGTTCTCCTCCTGGTTATGTCGGTTATGGAGAAGGAGGTGTACTGACTGAAGCTGTTAGACGTAAACCTTATAGTGTAATTCTCCTCGATGAAATGGAAAAAGCGCACCCTGGTGTTCAAGATATTTTTTATCAGGTATTTGATAAAGGCTCAATTAAAGACGGTGAAGGTCGAGATATAGACTTTAAAAACACTATTATTATTATGACCGCGAACACAGGGACCGAAACGACGATGTCTTTGTATTCTGATCCTGATTTAGCGCCTGAGCCGTCAGCACTAAAAGATGCTTTACGCGATGATTTGTTGGTTGACTTTAAACCAGCATTTTTAGGGCGTGTGAATGTATTACCTTATTTGCCTCTATCAAGAAAAGTATTGATAGAAATAACAAAATTAAAGTTAGATAAAATTACGACTCGTATTCGTAAGCACTATAACGCTGACCTGTTTTTTGATGAGGAACTAATTAATGATATTGTAGACAATAGCAATGAGTCTGGGAGTGGTGCGCGTGTGGTACAAACAACCATAGAAAATACATTGCTTCCGAAGATTTCTCATGAAATATTGCATGCAATTCTTAATGATAAGACGTTTGATGAAATTATTGTTAAAGGTACAACTAGTGGACTTGATGTCTCAATAGTTTAACATCCTTTACACTCTCAATAATAATTGGGAGTTGGTTCATATTAACTATTATTTTTTATAAAAAACGCTTAAATTAAATCTTATTTAAAGATATAACAGGGCGTATTTAAAATGAAGTTTTTGATACATTAATCACTAATTATCACCAAACGTCAGATAATTAAATTACTACGATATATGTCAATTAATAATGCTATAGGAGATTAGCATGCAGTCTAATACGTATCTTAAATACGCAGATATTAAGGGTGAGGCAACAGCCGAGCAATACAAAGATTTGATTACACTACTATCTGTAGATTGGAGTGTAGGTCGTGAGATCTCATCATACACTGGTACAGCGATGGACCGTGAAGCGAGCGCTACTCGTCTATATGATTTGACTATCACTAAACTTCAAGACCGTTCTTCTCCTGACTTATTTAAAGAAGCGACGATTGGTAAAGGTAAACCAGCGGTTTTCCATATTACTAAGCAGGGTGAGAAGGTTGAAGAGATCATGAAGATCGAACTGACTGATGCGATGATTTCTAACTACTCAGTTTCTATCCAAGACGATCGTCCAGTTGAAACTATCACAATTTCTTACACAGAAATGATGATGACAGTGACTCCTACTGACGATAAGAACAACACTTCTGCTCCATTGGTATACGGCTACAGCGGTGTTAAAGGTCAACAAATGTAATTTTCATGCGGGGGAGTATTCCTCCGCATTTTTTTGAAAGAAGTATTTAATGAAAAGAGCAACTCAAGATAACAATTTCATCCGAATTTCTTCCCCATTCGGTAAAGATGCCATCATACTAAACTCGTTTGAGTATAAAGAAGAGATCTCAGAACTTTTTTCATTGCGTGCTAAAGCTTACTTTAATGATCAACGAAGTGAGTTAAACGAAATTATTGGTAAGGAAGTTACCATTACCCTTGAAAATAATGAGGATGTTTCTTCAAATCCTCGTTATATGCATGGTTACGTTTCTGCTGCAAGATTAGAAGGGAAAAGGGTTTCTAATACACATAAAGGCGAAAATTATAAAAACATAGAATTATTAATAGAGCCTAAATTACGTTTCGCTGAATATCGAAAAAATTGCAGAATATTTCAGCATAAAGATATAAAGGAAATTATCTCTGAAGTACTATCGGAGCATAGTGTTGCCTTTAGTTTTGAGCTAACCAAGTCCTATCCTAAATACACGTACAAAGTACAATATGAAGAATCAGATCTTGAATTTGTTCGACGTCTGTTATCGGAAGAGGGGCTATCATTTTTTTTTACACATACTAAGTCTGCCCATACGCTCAATATTTTTGATGACATCAGTTTTTATAAGCCGGGTACTGAGTTTTTAGTCGATTTTGATACAGGTACGGCGAAATCTAGCCACATTTCTTCTTGGCATGAAACGCAAATTCTGACTACTAAAGCGAGTCAAAAGTCAGGCTATAACATGCTCAAGCCTTCTTCGAATCCTAAAAATACTGCAAAGGGTGAAAGTGATTTTTTTACAGTGCCTGAAAGCGAGTATTTTGAATACATGGGTGAAATGGAGAGCAATGATCAATACGCACTGAGAAACACGCATGCAATAGAAGCACTACAGCAAAATGCATATTTGTGTCGTGGCGAGGCTACGTGCAGAACATTCAGCGTAGGCAAGTGCTTCAAGTTTAAAAAACATGAAGATAAATCTCGAGTTGGCAAAGAATATGTACTGTCTTCTGTTTTTTTGTCTGCTGCTGTTTATAACCAGACTGGTCAAGGTGGCACCGGTGCGCAAGGTGTCAAAGTCTCGTTTAGTTGTGTTGACTCAAAGACAATCCTTCGTCCTTCAGTTAACTATCCGAAACCTCAGATGAAAGGTTTGCAAACTGCTATAGTTACGGGGAACAAAGATGGTGAAATTTACATAGACAAACATGGCCGTATCAAAGTTCAGTTTCACTGGGACCGTGTTGGTAAATACGATGTAAATAGTTCATGTTGGATTCGTGTTGCGCAAAATATCGCAGGTAACGGATGGGGGTCGGTGTTTCACCCTAGAGTCGGACAAGAGGTCATCGTCGAGTTTGTCAACGGAGACCCTGATCAACCAATCGTTACGGGGTCACTATATAACGGTAGTCAACTCCCTCCTTACGCTTTACCAGAGCAAAGTTCTCAGAGTGGTTATAAATCACGCTCTGTACAAAAAGGTACATCCAATTTTAATGAGTTGCGCTTCGATGATAAGCCTGGTGAAGAGCACATTTATCTTCATGCTGAAAAACTGTTCCAAATGCTAGTTGAAGACTGTGTTGATATCGCCGTTGAAAACAGTAAAACCGAAAAAGTGACCAATGATGTTAATCAAGAGGTTGGTCAGAACGCGAGCTTGAAAGTAGGTAAAAACTTTTCGAATGAAACGGGTGAAGTACTGTCTTTTAATGCAGGAAAGAGCGTCGAGATCAAAGTAGGTGGTGCTTCTATTCAGATGTCTAGCTCTGGAGAAATCAATATCAAAGGTAATAAAATATCCATTAACGGCTCAGCTATTGCTCTTAAAGCTGGGCAAATTTCATTGAACTAAGGTGATTTAAAGTGGGTAAACCAGCCGCAATTTTGGGCAGCTTTCATCTTTGCCCTAAAAAAACAGGAAAGATACCGCATGTCGGTGGTCCCGTCGTTGTTGGTTCACCAAACGTAACGATTGGCGGGATACCTGCGGCAAGACAAGGCGACAAGCTTATTTGTATCGGTCCTCCGGATAGTATCTCAGCAGGTTCTTCTAGCGTAACAATCAACGGTAAACCAGCCGCAAGAGTCGGCGATTCAACGTCTCATGGTGGCAAAATTCTATCTGGTATGCCTACGGTTTTAATCGGAGGCTAGATGCCACTCGCATTTCAAACGCATCTTCTATCCTTTAATGGCCGTTCACACACCGTTCGCGAGATAGCTGATGATTCTTTTAGATTGTCCGAGGAAATCCGACCCCCTGACTTCGCTCAATCAATAGATGAGCATATATTAAGCCTCGTGCGCTCTGAGCGCGAGAGTCTTGAGCAAGTTGATATCAAAGGGAATCTCTGTGTTCTTTTACCATCTTCGGTAGACAAAAGCTTGCTTAAAGCATTGATAAGCGAGCTTTCTATTTTCGTTGGCCAAACTGTCAATACTGAAATTTACTTTTATCCTTATGGCCAAGCTGCATTTTTGATGGCACTAAATCGGATAAATCGTGAAGTTAATGAAACGCAAGCGACTTGGATACTGGCTATAGAGGTTACGAGCGATGTAGAAGGGCATGTCAAACCTCAAAGCTCTATCATTTTAACCAAGTGTTTTTTTCGACATTCAGGTCTTGTGCCTGATGTTGTTCGAATTGATTTAGATGCCAAACAACAACGCATCGCCGTGGACAAGGTGTTTAAGCAATTAGGAGTAAGTTGTGAACATCCACTCAGTCAATTGTATTTATCCGTTAATGAGGAAGAGCCGCAATGGTTAAACTCAATGCAATTCTTGTCTCCGTGGGTGACCGATCAAACTCAGTATCAATTTGTTGATATAAAACTTGGCGGATTGGGTGCATGTGGCGGAGTTTTAAAAGCGTTAGTGATTGATGAGCTTCAAAGAAGCAGCCCCTGCCCAGACTTTCACGTTTTGCAAGCCGACATCGAGCCAGATGGCTATGCGGTAGGAGTAATATACAATTGGCGTAGCGAATAGGTCTGGCTATTGCTTTTCCTTCTAGTAGCTGAGGTTTTAGTGATGCAAATGTTATGGGGGATTGACTCGAAACTGGCCCTTTAATGATGTTTGGACAATGACTAGGCGCAGCTTGCTTTTCAAAATAGCTTTGCTCACCGCGTTTTTACAGTGTTCTTCTCGCTTTCTGATTAAATAGCCAGCCATAGAACACAAACCACATGAAAAGCTGTTCGACTCAAGATATCCTTACCGATATAAAATAACTTGAGTTTTGGCTTGTTCGAGATCCCACCCGTGACGCATTCCTTTTTATAAACGGTACATGGACTCTGACAGAAGCAAGCCTACTCATAGAATTGGCGGAAAGTGAATTCGAATGAAGTTTATCCACACCTCAGATTGGCATCTTGGTCGACAATTCCACAACGTATCACTACTCGAAGATCAACAAGCAGTACTCGAACAACTGATTAACTATATTGAACGCAACCCCGTCGATGCAGTTGTAGTGGCGGGAGATATCTATGACCGTTCGGTGCCACCAACGGTTGCAATAGAACTGTTAGATCGAGTCGTGAAACGCATTTGTACCGAGTTAGAAACACCAATGATATTTATATCTGGCAACCATGATGGTGCAGAAAGGCTAGGTTTCGGCTCAGAGCAAATGAAAAATGCAGGTCTCCATATTGTTAGCAACTTTGAAGATATGCTCACTCCCATCATCATAAAAACGGACTCTGCGGACGAGGTCGCGTTTTATGGTATGCCTTATAACGACCCTGAACAGGTCAGGTTTGCCTACAAAGCCTCGGTATCCACTCATGATGAGGCTCATCAATTGCTTGTTGAGCAAATTAAAGAGCGCTTTATCTCTAAGCAAAAGCGCGTGCTCGTGAGTCACTGTTTTGTTGATGGGGCTATCGAGTCAGACTCTGAACGACCATTATCTATTGGTGGTTCTGATCGCGTGAGTCATGAACACTTCTTAGATTTTGACTACGTCGCACTTGGTCATTTGCATCAGCCTCAAAAGAAAGGCGCAGAGCATATCCGTTACTCTGGCTCTCTCATGAAGTATAGCTTTGGTGAACAGAACCAGAGAAAAGGTTTCACGTTAGTTGAACTGGACAAGAAAGGATTCGTTTCTGCAAAGCATATTGATCTTACGGCTCCTCATGAAATGCGTATTGTAGAGGGCGAGCTGGATAAAGTTATTGAGCAAGGGAAAACAGACCCCAAGAATGAAGATTATTTGTTAGTTCGTTTGATGGATAAACATGCGATTTTAAACCCAATGGAAAAACTTCGTTCAGTGTATCCAAACGTTTTACACCTTGAGAAACCTGGCATGTTAATTGGGGTAGAGCAGGAAATGGCGCAAGCAAAGTTGGCGCGAAGCGAAATTGATATGTTCCGAGATTTTTTTATTGAGGCGCAAGATAGCCAGTTGTCTAAAGAGCAAGAGCAAGCTGTTACTGACATTATTAAGCAATTATCACAGCAATAGGGACCAAAGATGAAACCAATTAAACTAACCATGCAAGCCTTTGGTCCGTTTGCAAAAACTGAAATCATTCATTTTGAGAAGCTTGGCAGTAACCCTCTATTTTTGATTAATGGTCCTACAGGTTCCGGTAAAACGTCGATCTTAGATGCCATTTGCTTCGCCCTTTATGGTGAAACCACAGGTAATGAGCGACAAGGTATTCAGATGCGGTGTGACTTATCCGCGCAAGACTTACCAACCGAAGTAGTTCTCGAATTTTCGTTACACGGCAAACAATACCGAGTTGTTCGATCCCCTGAGCAGGAAGCGCCCAAGGCCCGTGGTGAAGGGATGACGATTAAAAAGCACACTGCGGCTCTTTATGAACTCGGTGAGACTGAAACGCTTATCACCAGCAAGACGACTCAGGTTAAAACTGAAGTTAGCAATATTATTGGCTTGAATGAAACTCAATTTCGTCAAGTTATGGTGTTGCCTCAAGGAAAATTCCGAGAACTGTTGCTTGCTAGCTCTAAAGAGCGTGAAGAAATTTTTGGCCAGCTCTTTCAAACTGACATATATAAAAAAATTGAGTACGCGCTCAAAGATAAAGCGAGTGCAATTAGTAAAGCGAAAGGCGAATTTGATAATCAAATTCGAGGTGCTTTACAAGTTGCAGAAGCGAGTTCTGAACAAGAACTATTACAACAACTGGAACAAGTAACTAAGCAATTAGAGTCTGATAAAAAGAATGAGCAAGCAGCGTTAGATAAGCTCAATACTGCTAAATCTGAATTGCAAAAAGCGGAAACCTTGAATGGAGAGTTTTCGAAACGAGAGCAAGCAGAAAGCGCACTCAAGCTGCATCTAGAACACGCAGATTCGATAAAAGCTCGTCAACAGCAATTAGAAAACGCTAAAAATGCCAATAAGATAGAGTTGCCCTACATCTCATTACAAAATGCAAAAGCTCAAACGCAAGAGCTTAGGCAAAAAATCGTAGCTTTGGAAGAGAGTCTCGAAAAAGCTAATGTCGTTGCGAGAGAACAAGAAAACTTGCAGCAAAGTGCAAAAGAGGCAGCGGCAAAGGTCCCGCAGTTAACGCAACTGCAGTATCAGCTTGAAAGTATGAAAAACAAGTTGGTCGAGAAAGACAATTTGGAAAGTAAAATAACGGCGGGTTATCAACAAAAACAACAATTTGAAGCAACGTTAAAACAGTACATAGAACTAAAAGATAAGTTAACGTTACAGGCCCAGCAGGGACAGAAGGAGCTAGAGAAAGCACGAGTTGATGTTGCGCTTATTGGCAGCATCGATGCGGAAATAAAACAAAAACAACGGCTGTTACAGGATCTACAAAAGCTGCATGATCTTACTTTAGAGCTCTCTAAACTCAATGCGCTAACTGTAGGCAAGCAGCAGTCACTACACGAAGCCAGTCAGCGCTATATGCAGCGTCAACAAGCCGCTGATACGATAGAGCTTAAGTGGCACAACGCTCAAGCGGCAGTATTAGCGCAGCGACTAAAAGCAGGTGAAGCATGCCCGGTGTGTGGTAGCGAAACGCATCCTAACCCCGCAACGTTTGTTGAAGAAGCCGTTACAAAAGAGCAAGTTCAGGCGGCTAGAGCTAAAGAGCGAGAAGCTCAAACCTTGTTGAACCAACTAAGCAATCAGCTAGAACAACATAACGTTGTCATTAGTCAGTATCAGAATCAGTGTAACCAGTTGAAAGAGGAGTTGGGTGAGTATGCTACATCTGAGATCTCGACGGTTCAAAATGATTTGCAAGCGATCAATGCTCAACTCCTACGTCTACAAGCTATTGATATTGAAAAGCTAGAAAAGAACGTTGAACAGCTTAATCAACGCTGCGTCGTGGGTGAAAATAAAATTCATGAGCTGCAGAATAAAATGGCGGCAAATGAATCAACCGTTAAAGCGAACCAAGAACAATTGGCTCAATTACAAGCTTCTATTGACCCAAAATACAGTTCCGCTGACTTGCTTGAACGTGAAATTTTGCTGACAAAAGAGCAAATTCTGAGTTTGAACACAGGCTTAGAAAAGGCGCAAACCGCTTTGCAGCAAGCGATATTGGAGAAATCAAATGCGGAAAGTCACTTAGCGACGAACAAGCAGTGGTTATCTGAGTCAGAGCAAAAACTTAGCCAAGCAGAATTAGCGTGGAATGAGGCACTACAGGCGAGTAAATTTGAGGATGAAAGCCATTATCTAAGTAGTCGAGTGGGAGATGATGAACTTCAAGCCTGGCAGCAAGAAATAGACAGCTTCAAACAGGCACAAACCAAGCTTGAGCAAACACTACATGATTTAAATCATGCATTGAAAGATCTTGAAAGGCCTAATTTAGAGTCGTTTAACGATAGGTTAACCACTCTGCAGGCGCAATATATTGAAGTAAGGAATCAACTTGATACCACACGCTCAATATTTGAACGTCTTGAAAAGGTTCGTAAAGATATTGCCGTGTTGCATGAGAAAAATAGTAAGTTAGAAGAAGAATACAAAGTCTTTGGTACGTTGTACGACGTTGCTAGCGGTAAAACAGGCAGCAGGGTTAGCCTACATCGCTTTGTTCTTGGTGTACTGTTGGATGATGTGCTGATTCAGGCCTCTCAACGCTTAAGCCTTATGAGTAAAGGGCGCTATATTCTTGCTCGAAAAACAGAGGGCTTCAAAGGCGCTGCGGGTCGCGGCTTAGATTTAATGGTTGAAGATGGCTACACAGGAAAAACGCGTGATGTTGCGACACTTTCCGGCGGTGAATCATTTATGGCAGCGCTTGCTCTGGCACTGGGTTTGTCGGATGTTGTGCAATCCTATAGTGGCGGTATCCGTTTAGACACTTTATTTATTGATGAGGGCTTCGGTAGTTTAGACCCAGAGTCTTTAGATCTTGCTATTCAAACGCTAGTGGACCTGCAACAGACTGGGCGCATGATCGGTGTTATTTCTCACGTTTCTGAGCTGAAAGAGCAAATGGCGCAGAGGATTGATGTTGAACCATCAAGACTTGGTTCAACGGTGTCGATTAAATCTCAATGTCGCTTCGCTGTCTAATTCAGTGATTACTGTTAGATCAAAAAGCCCCTATTGTTAGGGGCTTTCTGACTAAGTCGCTACTGTTCGCAAAAGTGGCCTTCTTTTGGCGATTGGGTAATCGCATATTCGCCATCGAGGTTGCGATAAACAATCGTGTTCCAAACAGAGCCATCATCCAATTCAAACTCAATAGCATAGTTGACGCCGCTAACGATTTGCGCGTGAACATTCAGTATTTGTTTAAACGACGCTATTGTGTCCATTTTCTTTAAAACAAAGGCCATTGCCTTTTGTGCATCAGGGGTCGCGTTAAACTCATTCCACCCACCTGGCATGTTTCCTTGTGCATTACATACATCTGCCGAGGTCGTTAATTGTGTCGTTTCGCTCGGCTTTTCCTGCTGACAACCTGCAAGTAACACCAAAAGTGCACAAACTGACACTGTTTTTAATTTCATAACAATAACCTCTGTCTATAACGCAACGTATTATAGGAGGGTGATATGCCTACGAATGTCTATGTTGTGCAAAGTTTCTATATGCATAGGGTTAAATGCTGACAAAATGTACAAGCATGGTCAGCTTGTAAGTCAAAAATAGAGCAATCTTGTTATCGATTTGCTGAGATGACGAGGTTTCGGTGTTCAGCGCGCTATTGATGATGAAGAATTGTGATGTGTACCTATGAGGGCGATGGTGCGGCTTAGTGATCGATTTGTTATCTTCTAGAGTAAAATCAATCACTAATTAAAATTTAGGTGTTGTATGAAATCGATAAAAATATTTTTACTTTTGTCACTTGCAACTTTATTTGGTTGTACCTCGAAGCCGGATGGGGTGGAACCCGTGAATAATTTCGATTTAGAGCCATATCTAGGTAAGTGGTATGAGATTGCACGCCTAGACCATTCATTTGAGCGAGGCTTATCCAACGTTACCGCTGAGTATCAGGTTCGTGAGGATGGCGGGGTCAAGGTGATAAACCGTGGATATTCCGAAGAAGAGCGACAGTGGTCAGAAGCTGAAGGCAAAGCTTATTTTGTTGAAGATGAAACGGTGGGACACTTAAAGGTTTCCTTTTTTGGGCCAATATACTCTTCTTACATTGTGTTTGAGCTAGGTGAAAACTATGACTATGCGTTTGTCTCAGGTTACAACCACGACTACTTGTGGCTATTGTCTAGAACTCCTAATGTTGATGAGAAAGTAGTGGAGCGCTTTAAGTACGTAGCTAAAGAGAAAGGTTTCGCTATCGACGAGCTCATTTTTGTTGAACAAGAGAAACAACGGCAGCTTTAAGTTCATCAGCGTGGCTGAAAAAGCGGACAGAGGGGAAGCTTCCTAATTAAAGCTCAGTTTGTCATTTCGCTTAACAGTAATTTGTTACGGCGTAACTTAATGTGGTCAAAATGGATATAGCCCCATCATTTGTGATTACTCGTGATGGGGCTTATATAAATTTGAGTGAGCGTCGAAAGGTTGCTCTATCAACAAACGGTTATGGTTTACTTAATCAAACGAACGATCAGGGAACCTGGTGCTCGAATAGATTCAACATTGTGGCTAAGTACTGTGCCGCTTGTTGGGGCGGTGTAGCGTTTAATCTCAGCGCCAAAGCTGTCGTATTGAATCGCAAGAAGTTGACCTTGCTCGACAAAATCCATCAAACTGACATGAGGCAGTACAAAGCCGCCGTGTGTCGCTTTCACACTGATGATTTCGTTTCCTTCCAAGCATGACGTAATAGGGTCCATATCACCTTCAACAATGTTATGCTTTTTCAGCACATTAAAAATGCCTGTTACAGTTCGACTGATAAGTTCTTGCTCGGTGTATCGCCCCATACCTACTTCAACAGTAATGCTTGGGACACCATGGTTATTCCAGACCGTTTCAAGGACGCCAGCATCTCCAGGATCATTTAAAATCGCATCAGGATTAATGAGGCGAGCCATTTCTAATGATTGCTCGATTCGGAAATCTGCAAACACGTAAAGTGGATAGGCAGCACCACTGGTTTGAGTGTGAACGTCAATGGCTAAATCAGCATTTGGCTTGAGCAAATCATTCCACAATGCATATAAGTAACGTTGGGCCTCATTGCCGTTTTGGTCACCAGGAAAAAAGCGGTTTAAGTTTGCAGGAGACGCATCAGGGTCTGCGGAATAGAAATCGCGGCTGTGGTTTAGCATACCAGGCATGTTAATGGTTGGAACAATAGTGACAGTACCAGCGACTTCAGTGCCGATGAGCTCTCGAGCAGTTTTCTGCGCTGCTAACACACCATTGTACTCATCACCATGAACCCCTGCGGTAATCATGATCTTCTTGCCAGGTTTTTCACCTTTGAACACTAGCACAGGTAGGTGTTGCCACTGAGAGAGAGCATTCGTTGCGATGCGAAACCAAAACTTATGCTCGCCCGAATTTAGGTCTGCTACATTGAGAGATTGAATCACTTGATGACCCTGAATCACGTCATCGAGAAATTGTGTTGCCATTAAAGTTACCACTCCAAAACCATAAGCTAATCTAAAACCTTAGCGTCGTCATACCATGAATATTAATAAGGCGAGAACATGTCTCGCCTTAATTACCAATTGGTTTCGTTTTACGCAAAACCCATAATATGAGCTGCGATAACGACGATACTTGATAGGGTAAAGAGTAATAGAATAAATCGCCAGCAGAATTTTGCCCAGTCACCCCAGTCGATACGGCAGACACCAAGCGTTGCCATGAGAGATGCCGAAGTAGGGACGATAACGTTAGTAAAGCCATCGCCAAGTTGGAATGACAAAACTGCCACTTGGCGCGTAACTCCTGCAATGTCTGCCAGAGGGGCCAGTAGAGGCATCGTTAGTGCCGCTTGTCCAGAGCCCGAAGTGACGAAGAAGTTGAAGATAGATTGGAATACATACATTAACCATGCCGCAGCCACGTCAGGAAGCCCGCTAATCACGCCGCCAGCACTGTTTAGAATTGAATTCAGTACACTCGCTTCATCAGTTGTACCACCACCAAGGATCAACAATACACCTTTTGCACAACCCACTAATAGGGCAGGTGCAAGCATAATAGCTGCACCTTCTTTAAATGCATCAGCTGCGCAGTTTAGTGTCATACCGTTCAGGCGAAAAATCGTACCGATGATCGCGACAACAAAGCCCATAGTGAAAAATTGAGACGCGATTTCTGGGATGTACCATGCGTTAGCGACTACGCCCCAAACGACCCACACCGTGGTCGCAATAACCGTAAGGATAACGAGTGTGTCACCTAGGTTCCAACGAGAATCTTGATTGCCAAGCTCTTGCTGACGGAAATACTGGTCTGTGCGATGGCTGTAAGAAAGTTTAGGATTTGACTTCACACGAGCGGCGTAGATCATTGTGAAAGCGATACCGATTAACGTAAAGCCAGCCCATAACCCCATGCGTACTGTCATGCCGGATAAAACAGGTACACCCGCAATGCCTTGCGCAATAGCTACGGAAAAAGGGTTCATCCAAGAAGTAGCGAAGCCAATTTGAGTCGCAACATAGGTAACCATTACCGTAGTGATACCATCATAACCAAGGCGAACCATAAGCGGCGCGATAATAATCGCAAATGCTACGGCTTCTTCACCCATACCAAATACCGCACCGCCTAGCGAAAACAGCAAAAATAGCACTGGAATGAATAGCGCTTCGTTACCTTTGGTCTTATCGATAAGGCGCAGGATACCGTTATCGATTGTGCCTGTGCGCATTACAACGCCGAAAGCACCGCCGATAACCAACATGAACATAATCACGCCGATCGCGCTGCCCCATTTAGAGCCAGAAACTAGCCCTTCGAAAGGGAAGTTCATCAGGCCAATGCCACCACCAGAAGCAAACAGACCAACCTTGTTGTAAACCAATTCACCGTTTTCGTCGGTTGCATAAGAGAAAGAAGAAGGATCGATAACTGTGCGAGTTTTTTCTGCACCGTCGACCATGTAGGTCACCTGTTGGCTATCAAAATGACCAGCAGGAATTAAGTAGGTAAGAATCGCAGCAAGAATACCAACAATGAAGATCAAAATGAGGGTATCTGGCATCTGCCACGACTTAGGGGTAGCAACCGAGTCTGCTGGTTGCGCATGTGTGTGAGACATAACTTACTTCACGTCAAATTCAATAAAGCATGAAATATCGATAAAATAGAATAAAAAGTCAATATTAATGCTTATGTTGAACTATAAATTCATCAAATATTTGAAGTGAAGTTAATTTGATTGTTTTGTGGTCAAATGTTGGGTTAATGTTTCAATATGCGTTGAGTTTGGATGATTCACGAGCTTTCATAGTCATCTACAGGTGATCTAATTACTTGATTTCTGTCTGTTCTGCATAAAAAGCAGCGACATCACGAAGGTCTCCATCATTTAACATTTTTAACTGTGCTGCCATCATTTCTGCAAGTGGCCCTTTACGCTCACCGGCTTGGTAAGATTTCATTGCATTGTAAAGGTACTGAGCATTTTGACCAGCAAGGCTTGGATAGGTGTTGTTCGTTGCGATGCCTGTAACACCGTGGCAATAGACACAGCTAGGTGATTTGATTTTACCTTTATCAGCATCACCAAACGGTTCGGCATAGATAGCGGAAGAGAAAATAAAAGAGATTAAAAGTACAAATCTGAGCATGGAGGTTATCTATTCGCTAAAAATCATGCCGATACAATAAAGCTTCCCCTTAGGGGAAGCTCAATGATCAAAATCAAATTAAAGTAGAGATTTTATACTTGATAAGAAAGTGTCGATGTCTTTCGCTGAAATATCTTTATGAGTTACAAAACGAATTGGATTTCCAGGGGTTATCGTGATGTTTTGTTCCTTTAGTTTCGCAGCGATACTTACTATGTCCACTTGAGGATCAAGCTTCGCGAACACGATGTTCGTTTGAACAAATTCAGGGTTGACTGAAAAACCAGGCAGTTCTGCTAAACCTTCCGCTAAGGTTTTTGCGTTGATGTGATCTTGTTTTAGCTGTTCCACTTGTTCGGTAAGGGCAAGTTTGCCTGCTGCGGCAAGAATACCCGCTTGACGCATACCACCGCCGACCATCTTTCTTAAGCGACGTGCTTTTGCGATGTAGTCTTTGCTACCAAGCAGTAGCGAGCCAACAGGGGCAGCCAGACCTTTCGACAGACAGATCGTCATTGAATCAAAGTACTGACCGATCTCTTTTACCGGAACATCAAGTGCAACGGCTGCGTTAAAAACGCGAGCGCCATCTAGATGCATCTGCAAGTTATGTTTATTCACGAAGTCACGTGCTTCTGCTAAGTAAGACAGAGGTAGTACTTTACCATTAATTGTGTTTTCTAAGCTGAGAAGCTTAGTGCGAGCAAAGTGACAATCATCTGGTTTAATCGCAGCAGCCAGTTTATCAAATGGTAGCGTGCCATCTGGGTTATTTTCGACTGGTTGAGGTTGAATTGATCCCAAAACCGCCGCGCCACCAGCTTCGTATTTGTAGTTATGTGCTTGTTGCCCACATAGATATTCATCTCCCCGCTCGCAATGCGCCATTAAACCGAGCAGATTGGCTTGAGTGCCTGAAGTGGTAAACAAAGCTGCTTCGAAACCAGCAAGCTGCGCAGCAAATTTTTCAAGCTCATTGACCGTAGGGTCATCACCATAAACATCATCCCCAACGGGGGCCTTAAACATGGCTTCTCGCATGGCTTGGGTGGGCTGTGTAACGGTATCTGATCGAAAATCCATGAATGTCTCCTTGGTCAAAGTCCTAAATATATCCGCAAAGGCGCGCTTTGCTTAAGCAAGCGATCGTTTTGGCATCGGTGATCGTGCCATCGACAATCTTTTCTTCGAGTTGCTTGATTGACAAGGTGACGACCTCAATCACTTCGTCTTCGTCGCACTCGTAACGGTTTGTTTTGTTGAGCTTTTCGGCAACAAATAGATACTGTATCTCATCACAAAATCCGGCAAGAGGGGTGACTTGGCCGAGAGACGTGAATTTCTCTGCACTAAACCCAGTTTCTTCCTCTAACTCTCTTTTGGCGCAGCAGAGTGGCTCTTCGTTGCCTTCTCTGGTACCAGCAGGCAGTTCCAATAGCCATTTATTAAGTGAAGGCCGAAATTGGTGGACAAGGACAATGTGACCCTCCGCTGTAATAGGGAGAATCACCGCAGCACCCGGATGATGGATTGTGGTGTGCGTAATTGCCTGTCCTGTAGGAAGCATAACGTCTTCTTCAATCAGAGAAATTTGCTTCCATTTATGAATTATTTTGCTCATGCAGTTATGAACCCTAGCTGTTACCGCATTTTTGACGTTTTTCGACATTAACCACAAATGGTGGGAAACAAAAGCAAAAAATACTGCAACACGACGAAAGCGTTTGCACTTTAAGTGAGCAATGTCTCATAAATGGAAACTTTGATTGCTTCGTCAAGAAGGGGAAAAGCATCTGCTATAAGGGGAATTCGACAAAATACATTTGTAACAAAGTTATAACAAGTGTATAAAAATGTTAACGCAATACCACTTCAGCAGCCGGAGAACGTATGACACAAACCTTATTTGCCTCAAATGCCGAAAAAGCGCTTCTCTCAGAACGCATCAATAAATTGGCGAAAGCGTTAACGGATGGCGTTTATGAGCGTGAACACACGATCAAGCTCTGCCTTCTTGCTGCACTTGCTGGTGAAAGTGTTTTTCTTTTAGGTCCGCCTGGTATTGCAAAAAGCTTAATTGCCAAACGACTCATCCAAGCGTTCGATAACAGCAGTTACTTCGAATACCTGATGACGCGCTTCTCAACCCCTGAAGAGGTGTTTGGGCCACTGAGTATCCAAGAGCTAAAAGACAACGGCCGTTATGTTCGCTTAACTAAAGGGTATTTGCCAACTGCACAAGTAGTATTTTTGGATGAAATTTGGAAGGCGGGCCCTGCAATTCTTAATACATTGCTGACAGTGGTTAATGAGAAAACATTCAAAAATGGCAGCGATATCGAGCGTGTGCCAATGCGCTTGTTGGTATCGGCTTCCAATGAATTACCCGATGAAGATAGTGGATTGGATGCGCTCTACGACCGCATGTTGGTGCGTGTGTTTGTGAATCGAATTCAGAATAAACAAAACTTTAAGTCGATGTTGACTGTGGGCACATCGCAAGAGGCACAAGTACCAGAAGGCCTAGCGATAACTGATGAAGAATATCATCAATGGCAACAACAGCTCGACAAATTGACGTTAACCGACAATGCATTCGAAAAGCTTTTCCAGCTTAAAACGATGTTAGAAAGCAAAGTTGAAGCTCAGTTTGGTGATGTGGCCAATACCGATATGTATGTCTCTGACCGCCGCTGGAAGAAAGCCGTGAAGTTGTTAAAAGCGAGCGCGTTTTTTAATGGTCGCGATGAAATCAATCCGCTTGACCTTCTACTGTTGCAAGATTGTTTATGGAACAGTCCTGAATCGCGAGATGTGGTACGTGAAGTGGTTCAAGAGTTCGCGTTAAAACATGCATTTGATCAACAAGACGCGGAGCAGGAAATTGAGTACTGCCGAGAGTCTTTGGTTGATGTTCAACATGAACTTGAAGATGCCTACCGCATGACGTTAACGTCTGAAGCGGCAACGGGTATTTTGCGTAAAGAAACCATGCGCTTTGATACCTCTAAAGCCAAGATGTACAAAGTTGGCGCAGCCGTTAACTTAGTTAAATTGGTTGTCTTGCAAAGCAACATGTCGGTTTCAGAATCAGAAAAAGGTGATAGCCGCTGGGTTTATGTACCCAAAGATGAGTTAGATCGAGTCATTAAAGAGGGAAGCGGTGATGTGTATGGTTACGTCAATCAAAACACCAACATGTGCCGTTTACGATTTGACGTTGACGCGGCGAATAATCTAGTTATCCGTGATATCGCGAACCGAGGCATTTTGGTTAGCCTAGTGACTCAAGAGGGCTTGGATGTAGAGCTTTACCAAAAGTGGTTAACGCAGAGCGAAAAAGCCGTAAATCAGCTTAGTGAGGCAGAACACCATATGCGCAAGGTGAAAGCGAACTTTCATGATGCGCTTCCGCATAGCTTTGTTGATCCTGAACTACCCCGCCTAATGGAGTCGAGTCTGCAACAGGTCAGTCAGAGACTTGAATCAATCCAAGCAGAAAGTGAAAAAGTTATCCAACGCTTTAAAAACTTAAATCAGTTTTTCTCATAAGGAGACGACATGCTAGGTGCAGACGGACTTAACCTCGCGCTGATGGTGGCCGACTCCGGCATCATCGATAGCGCAGTTAATGATTTGATGGCTCGTTCACAAGTCATGATGATGGCAGAAAACCGAGGTGTTAAATCTTCGGTCAAAGGTCACTTGTTAAAGTGGCGAGGCAGCGTCAAAAAACGGATCACCAAGGTATGTGAGACAGAGCGTTTCCAACAAGAGCTGTCTTTATATCAAGAGGTTATTCATTGGGATGAAGAGGCGTTTTTTGAAAACATCGAAGATGTGATTAAAAAGCTGGAATGGCACTCTGCGTTTTACATGCAAGCTCGCCGAATGATGGAAAAGAACAAAGGGATGAATAACCCTATGTTCCCTCATTACTTTTGTGATCAATGGTACAAAAGCCTCACCGATGCTATAAAACAAGCGCAAGTAAGCGAGCTTGAAGCCAATAAAGAAAAGGTGCTGAATGACCTGTATCAACGTATGGAAACCATGCGTAATATGGATAAAGTCACGGAGTCGGGTGACGCTGAAAGTGTAGGGCGCCTGTGGGATATGGCATCTGCCAAGTTGAGTAAAACAGACTTAACGGTGATGAAACGCCATGCTGAGTTTCTGAAGAAGCACCAAGGCTTGCAAGAAATTGCGGAGCAACTCGGTCGTATGGCGGGGCAAGTAAATGATCCTGAACTAAATCGTGCGCCCACTGAAGAACTTCAATTGGTCGAAGAGAAAAGTGATGAGGCGACGGATGATATTGTTGGTATTCACGAAAGCGATGATCTAAATAAGCTACTTCCCAACGAAACGATGTTTTTGGCGTATCCTGAACTTGAAGTTGTGTTCTATAAACACTTAGTCGATAAACGGCTCATGAACTATCGTACACAAGGCAAATCGCGCACGTTACGTAAAGTTAAAGCTCACCGACCTGACCATAAAGCGGTAGATATCGAAAAAGGCCCCTTCATTGTTTGTGTGGACGCGTCCGGTTCCATGAGTGGCTTTCCTGAGCAATGCGCCAAAGCCATGGCTTATGCTCTGATGCAAATCGCACTAGCGGAGCAACGTGATTGCTATGTCATTATTTTTTCTACGGAACACATTACCTACGAACTAACCAAACAAGATGGTCTGCGCGAGGCGGCGGACTTTCTAACTTATAGCTTCCATGGTGGTACAGACTTAGAGCCAACTTTGATTAAATCTATCGACTTGATGAGCGGTGATAAATATAAAAACGCAGACATGGTAGTCATTTCCGACTTTATCGCGCCAAAACAACAAGACGAGTTACTGGCCAAAGTGGATGTGCTCAAAGCGAAGAAAAACCGTTTTCACGCGATTAGCTTATCGAAATACGGAAATCCTGCATTAATGTCGATGTTTGATCACACTTGGTCTTATCACCCTAATGTTGTGGGAAGATTGCTAAAAAGGGTCAGCAACTATTAAACGCCTTAATGTTTCATGGGACAAAACGAACTGAAAGCTAGATTTATATTGCTTCGTTTTAAGCCAATAAGATCGAACTTTGGTCGAATTGACTTAAAAGAAATCAAACGAACAGAAAATGAAATATTTTTGTTTGACTATCTTCTCTCAATACGTAAAGTAGCCACCAACGCAACGGGGTAGAGCCCTGAAGCGTAATAAAAGGCGCCTTGGCAGAGTGGCTATGCAGCGGATTGCAAATCCGTGTACCTCGGTTCGACTCCGGGAGGCGCCTCCATTATTCTTTTGAGAGCGAATGGCTTTCGAGAATAAATGCGACACTAGCTCAGTTGGTAGAGCGCAACCTTGCCAAGGTTGAGGTCACGAGTTCGAACCTCGTGTGTCGCTCCAAATTATTCAGATATGGCCATGGCGGTATCTCGATGCCAAGTGCATCAACTTAAAACCAGCGAAAGCTGGTTTTTTTGTATCTGAAGACTGATAAATTCACACCATCTCTTTTTCATTACCTGTGAGCTTAGCAACCCCATCTCTGTCACGAGTTTCTGATATTAAGTGTGACCCGATGTTTCGCACCTCAGCCAATTTCAGTTTACAATACGGGCTTCCAAAGGATTTGACGAAGACGCATGAGAAATACCGACGATTACATCATTTTTTATCACTTGATCGAGCAAGGTTCATTCAGTGCTGCCGCGAGACATATGTCACTGACCAAATCGGTCGTCAGTAAACGGATTGCCAAGCTTGAACAAGAGCTTGGTGTACAGCTTCTCTACCGAACAACGCGAACGCTAACGTTGACTGAAGCAGGACGAGCGTTTTTTACTCATGCAAAAGCGGTTTATCAAGCGGTGGCAACGGCGGAAGAATCCATTGTGGGTTTAGGTAAAAACTTATCTGGAAACATTAAAATTTCGGTGCCTACTATCTCTGGTGAATTAATTCTTCCTCAAGTGATTAATGAATTTAATCAGAAATACCCAGACATCAATATCGATATGGATCTAGATAATCGTTTCGTCGATATCGTGAATGAACGTTTTGATTTGGCAATTAGAACGGGTGTGTTGCCAGATTCTAGTCTGATTGCAAGAAAGCTGGTGGATGCAAATTGGATCATTTGCGCGTCACCCCAATACCTAGCTAAACATGGCATACCTAAACAACCTCAAGCCTTGGCTAAACACAATTGTTTAGTCTATTCCTACCAAGAAACCGGAGCGCATGAGTGGGCGTTTAAAGATGGAGACGAGGTATATCAAATCACCGTCGACGGTAACCTCTGTACTAACAATTCTTCTGTATTGAGAAATGTGGCGCTGTTAGGGCAGGGAATCATCTATGTGCCGCGTGTATTGGTTTATGAAGACTTAAAGCAAGGCAGTCTGATTCAGTTATTTAAAGACGAAACAGCCAAATGTTTGGGTATTTATGCGGTGTACCCTTACACTCGTCAGCAACCAGAAAAAATTAAGATCTTTATCGATCATCTATACACAAGCTTTCAAAGTCAAAACCATCGATTTTAAGCCAATAACTCAACACCGATCGTTATGTTGGTGTTGAGCTTATGTTTCCATCTTCATTTCTAAGAGTCCTCTTAAATTTAGGAGCTTACGCTTCTCCTCGTTTTCTTCACTAATATTGATAACAAGATACCCCGCACAACTGTTAACAAATGGTTTTGCTATTGTTTCTTTTAAGAAACGGTCTGTTTCTTACGTTAAATTTCTCAAATGTGAAAGATAAGTAACAGAAAAATAAAGAATTATTTTGTTTGTTGTTTATTGATTACGTATTGTTCGTCCGCCTGACATAGACGCAGAGAAATGGACTGCTTATAGTGGCTCAAACGCCATGCCTGCCGCTAAGCGGTGTTGTGAGCGAAGTACAATAACTAGAGATACGGATATGAAACAAAAGCAGCTGATTGAAGAATTTAAAACCATCGTGGGGGAAGAAAATGTTCTAACCGACGAGGTTAAAACGAAATATTACCGCTCGGGGTTTCGTTCGGGTAGTGGTAATGCGCTTGCTATCGTGTTTCCTAACACTCTTCTAGAACAATGGAAGATTATTAAACAGTGTGTTGAAGCAAACTGCATCATTATCATGCAGGCGGCTAAAACAGGTTTAACAGAGGGCTCGGCTCCGAGTGGTAATGATTATGATCGCGATGTGGTTGTGATCAATATTACCAAAATCAAGAAGATTCACTTATTAGATGGCGGTAAGCAGGCGGTTTGCTTGCCTGGTGCGAGCTTACACTCTTTGGAGAAAGAGTTGAAGGCAGTGAACCGAGCACCGCATTCTATCATCGGCTCTTCATCGCTAGGTGCCACTGTGGTCGGTGGTATCGCCAATAACTCAGGCGGTGCGCTAGTTAAGCGTGGTCCTGCTTATACGGAACTGGCGATCTATGCGCAGGTGGATAAGCAAGGCCAGTTACATTTGGTGAACCACCTTGGTATTGAAGGATTAGGTGAAACGCCAGAAGAAATTCTAACAAACCTGCAAGAAGGGAACTTTGACCCAGCGAAGATCATTCATGATGAGCGAATGGCATCAGACAAAGAATACGATGAACGTGTTCGAGACGTGACTTCTGACATTCCTTCTCGCTTTAATGCCGATGAACGCCGATTATTTGAAGCCAGTGGCTGCGCTGGTAAGTTGGGGGTTTTTGCCGTTCGGGTTGACAGCTACCCAGTACCCGAAAAAGAGCAGGTTTTTTACCTTGGCACCAATGACCCTGCGAAACTAACGAAGTTGCGAAAAGACTTCTTATCTACGTTTGATAACTTGCCTGAGATGGGAGAATACTTGCATCGAGATATCTTCAACATGGCAGAGAAGTACGGCAAGGATGTGTTCTTATCCATCGACTTGTTAGGTACAGATAAGTTGCCAAAAATGTTCGCACTTAAAGCTAAGGTAGAAAATTTCTTAGAGCGCATCCCATTTGTCAGTAAATATCTACCAGACACCATTTTGTACTACGCGAGCAAGTTGTTCCCACAACATTTACCAGAACGAATGCTGGATTTCCGTGACAAGTATGAGCATCACCTGGTATTGAAAATGAGTGATGGTGGTATTGCTGAGGCGCAAAAATACCTCAAAGAAGTTTGGGCTGTTGAAGACGACTGTGATTTCTTCGAGTGTACGCCGGAAGAGGGTAAAAAAGCTTATTTACATCGCTTTGCAGCAGCAGGTGCAGCAATTCGTTACGAGACGATTCACCGAAAAGACGTAGAAGACATCGTTGCACTTGATATTGCTTTGCGACGTAATGATGAAGAGTGGCTAGAAACTTTGCCTGAAGAGGTAAGTAAGAACCTTGTTCAAGCGCTCTATTATGGTCACTTTATGTGTTACGTCTTCCATCAAGATTACATTTTCAAAAAAGGGACTGACACGAAGTTGATGAAAAAGATGATGCTAGAGCACCTCAATAGCCGTGGTGCCAAATACCCAGCAGAACATAACGTGGGTCACTTGTATGAAGCCGAAAACTCGTTGCAGAAGTTTTACCACGAATTAGACCCAACCAATACCTTTAACCCTGGTATTGGGAAAATGGACAAATATAAGCGTAATTGTAACTGCTGTGCGTAATGTGCTGTCTCACCATGATTAATAATCGTTGTTCATCGTTAAAATGATGGGCATAAGATAAACCCTGATGACACTCGTGACATCAGGGTTTTGTGTTTTGGGTCTTTTATTGATGACTGGTATCGGCGTTGAAACAGCGACTAAAGAGCACGTACTGCAGCGGCGGCGATGATGCCTGCTGCAATTGCGGGTAGAGGCTTTTTCACGATGAACATGACAACGGCAGTAGAAAACAGTGCTGCTCTAGCACCATTATCCCCCTCTACTGCTAGCGGAGCTAAAAGCGCAACCAGTACGGAACCTGACATCGCAGTAATGAAACGTTGAACCCGTTCGCTAATTGGAATGAATGACATAACATACACTCCGCCCCAGCGGGTTATGAGCGTGACTAACGCCATAGCGATGATGATAAGCAGTGTGCCACCTATGGTTGTTTCGATGTTCATGCTTTCTTCTCCTTCCAACAAGCACCCAATACTCCGCCAGTAATGGCGCCAACCACTACGTGGCTATTCTCTGGCAAATACCAATACGCCAACATAGAAGAGGCTGCTGCTATGGCCCAAATCGCAAAGATTCTTAAGTCTTTCGGCCCGGCTACCACCATAGACAGCAGGAAGCATCCCATAACCATATCGAGCCCTAGGCCCACCGGATCTTTGATTGCGCTACCAAAATAAATGCCGATCCAGGTGCCCACAATCCAAAAAGACCACATCGCTAAGCCGCCACCAACAAGCAAGCCAAAGCCTGGTTCTCTTCTACCAAATGCATTGAGTGCCATTGCCCAGTTAGCGTCTGATGCTACCAGCATTACACCGTAACGTTTTGTTGGTGGGAGTTGTCGTAACCATGGATAAAGTGTGGCTCCCATCAAGAGGTGACGAGCATTAATCGCAAATACAGTAATAAGTACTGGAATGAGAGGGACTTCTGCTCCCCACATTTCTAACGTGGCAAATTGTGAAGCACCGGCGAAGACCAGTGTGCTCATCAACATAGTGGGAAATACATCTAGTCCAGTCTGTACGGCAGCAACACCGAAAGCGAGGCCAAATATGACCACGAACATAGAGAGGGGTAAAAGTTGGGTGAAGCCGTTCCAGACGTCAAGCCGATTAAATTCGTGCAACTCAGTGGAGGAGCGTTGAAGATGTTGAGTATTTTCTGTCATAGAGATACCTAGCTAGCAGGCAAAGGGGCAGTGCCATACGAGTGTGTTTGTTGTTCTTTTGTAAACTTCATGTTTAACATCAATTAGAGGGGCTTTCAAACACTAAGTGCTATATGAAAATGAGCCATCCAAGCGGCTTTAAGAAACAGAGTGTAGAGAGTCGTACTTGGTAGTGCTAAAGGAGATTAAAACAACAGAAATAGTAAGCTCTGTTTAATTGATAACATCACGAGCTAGTACAGATTAGTAAATAAGAAAGAAAGCGAGCACGAGGCTCGCTTTTTCGCTCTGTTACGAATAACTGAGTAGGTTTATTTTACGTAGACACGAGGGTTCGCGCTTCCCCAAACCGTGTATAGTTCAGGGAAGATGACTTCTGCGTGTTTTTCCATCTCAGTAGCTGAAATCGTTTTGCCTTGTTGGGAGCCAAACAAAACAACTTCAGAACCAGGCTCAACATCTTTGATATCTGTCACATCTACCATTGTGGTGTTCATTGAAGCAACGCCCGCAACTTTTGCACGTTGGCCATTGATCAGAACTTCTGCCGTATTCCCCATTTTTCGTGGATAACCATCAGAGTAACCAACAGGAATGTTCGCCATTAAGCTTTCTTTGCTTGTTGTGTAGCTGCTGTCGTAACCGACTGTGCTATTTTTTGGCAGGTGGTGAACGGATGCCACGCGTGTTTTGAAAGACACGATAGAAGGGTACTCAGGGTTAGTTGGTAAGTCTCCGTATAAAACGCCACCAGGACGAACCATATCAAGCTGCGCCTCAGGAACATTAAGCGCGGTGTAAGAGTTTGCTACGTGCAGTAAAATGTTGTCGCGTTTTAGATTCGCTTCTTTAATCAGCCATGCAGAACTGTCTTTGAATGAAGCTAACTTTTGGCGCACGTCGTCTGCATTGTAGTTAGGGAAATGAGTCATGATACCAACAATATTAACGCCAGCTTGTTGAGCGATTTCTAGCGCTTCTTTCTTGCCCGCTTCTGTCGTCATATCAACACCATTACGTCCCATACCACCGTCGTTCAGAGCAAGGTGAACTTTGATTTCTTTACCAGCTTTCTCGGCTAGTTTAGACAGTGCTTTAGCTTGCTCTGCTGTGCCTATCAACTCTTCGACGTTTAGGTCGATTACGGCTTCAATCTCGCCAATATCCGCTGAGCGTACACGCATAAGTTGGCCTTTAAAGCCACTGTCGCGAACAGTTTGTGCTTCGGCGTTACTTGCAACGGCAACGCAAGGAATTTGTTGCTCGATAATAGTCGGCATCAGGCCTGCGATACCATTGCCGTATGCGTCGGCTTTCATCACGGCGCAGATTTTCGTTTTGCCATCCATGTGCGATTTAAACTGCTCAATATTATCGCGGAACTGACCTAAGTTTATTTCTAGCCAAGCGTTAGCACCTTGAACTTGCTCTGCTTTTGCTGCTGTATTGCTAATTTGAAGAGGAGCGGCAGTGGCTTGCATTACAGGAACCGCGACTGCAGCAGCGATAGTCAGTGATAGTAAGGTTTTATTTAAGCGCATAAAGTCTCCGTACGCGTTTTTTGTATTGGTTATGTTATTGAGTACTTGGGGAAAGTACCTGACGAAGTAAAACGCTCCAAGTGGTGCTTTGGAGCGTTTATTAAGATAGTGATTTAATATATACCTAAATATACCTCAGTGATGACATTCAATTTAAGCAAATCGGGATTGATTTGATATCTACTAAGGTATCCACTGAGTTTAACTCAGTTTAAAGCGGCTCATTACATCTTTAAGAGAAATAGATAGCTGGCTTAGTTCGCGGCACGCCTGTGCGGTTTGCTCCGAACCTTGCGAGACCTCTTGAGATGCCAAATGTATGTTTTCAATGCTGCGGTTAAGCTCTTCCGCAACAGAGTCTTGCTGGTTACAAGCCGTGGCGATTTGGGTACCCATGTCTGAGATGTCCGAAATCGAATGCTCAATGTCGCTCATCAGCTGTTTTGATTGAATGCCTTGTTCTGCACATTCTGAGATACTGGTTCTAGAAAGTTCAGTAGCTGATTTTGCGTCTTTTGCAAGTGATTGTAGCTGCTCAATGATCGAAGTGATTTCACTCGTTGAATCTTGCGTACGGCCGGCAAGAGTTCGAACTTCGTCTGCAACGACGGCAAAGCCACGACCAGACTCACCAGCACGCGCCGCTTCAATGGCTGCATTAAGTGCAAGTAGGTTGGTTTGATCGGCAATGTCGCGGATAACATCCACGATCACGTTAATTTTATTCGATTGCTGTTCAAGCTCTGCTACGGTATCGCCTGCAGCGCCAATTACGTTTGAAACTTCTTGAATCGCGTCAACCATACCTTGGGTTTCACGAACACCGTGTTGTGTGCGTCGGTTTGCTTCGTTAGCTTGGTTCGCTGAGTCTTCAGTGTTACGAGCAACATCGGCTACGGCCGCTTTCATTTCTGTCATTGCTGTTGCGATGTGCGTAATTTGCAGCTGTTGATCTTTCATACCAGACGCAGAAATATCGGAGATTTGGTTCATCTCTTCGACAGCGCTGCTTAACTGAGTAACTGCAGCAATCACGTTATCGATAACTTGGCGTAAGTCATCTTGCATCTTAGTGGTCGCGTCTGCCAGTTCACCAAGCTCGTCATTGCCGATTGCTTTACGGTCAATGTCACTTGATAGATCACCTGTCGCGATGGCATTTGCTTGCTCAACAACAAGTTTAAGTGGGCCACAAATTAGGCGAGTCAGCACGTATGTCATGCCTACCATGATCAGTAGAATAATCACGTTACTTGCAATTGAAGAATTACTCAATCCATTTACAGAGGACAGGATGTGAGTTTTGTTGCTGTCCATAGCTTCTTTAAGGAGACGGATTAGTTCGCCTAACTCTGAGTCAACCGCTTCGAAAGCAGACAAAGAGTTCGCCAAAATAGGGTGGGCCTTGCTTTTGTCGTTAGCTAGCATCGCTTCATTGTACTGGTCCATAGTAACCAAGTACTTTTTCCATTGACGCATAAGACGCTGGTAAGTTTGCTGCTCTTCGCCAGGCCAGATAGTTTCACCGTAAGCGTTGAGCTCTCTAGTGATCTTTTCGCGTTCTCTAATATTGTTAGAAATTTTAGTTTTGACTTGGTCTGCGTCTTCATAAGTGTACGCAGCAAATTGAGCTCGGCGCCAGCGAGACAAATGATCTCGAATCGAATCGACCCTTTCCATTGCAGGAAGCGTATCATCGGTATAGTTTAAAAGCTCAGATTTGATGCTTTTGAGCTCTGTAGATAAAAACACGCCAAATGCAATGTTGACGATGGCAATGAGTAAAAACGATAGCGATATCTTTTTCGCTATAGAAAGATTCTTGATAGACATTAGTGATATACCTTGTTTTTCTTATGTTGTGTCGCCAAAGTAAACCACATCCTTATATGTGATATATGTCCATTAAATTACTGCAACTCGTGTAACGTACCATTATTTATTGATATTTTCGATAATGAATTGAGCTTTGTTTGAAAATAAAAAAAGTCAATGATTTTATAAAGGTACGACCACATTCGATATAAAGTTATCGGTAACAAAATATGATGTTCTGTATGCAGTCGTGCCAAGAGTAGGGAATCAAATTGTTACAGATGTTACAGCGGTGAAAAGATCAGCGTTCATAGCTGATAGTCGCGTGTTTACCTCGAAGCAGTTTCGGGCACTAGTATGCGTATGACTTTATAGCTAATGAAAGGGAACGGGTGCTTATTGGTCTAATTGAATGCCAAATATACTAGGTAGATCGCTTTTTAAGCACTTAAATCAAAAAGATAAAATTTATTGTTGACCAGATAAATTAATCCGTTAAAGTACGCCTCGTTCTCACGGCAAAGGTCGCTGAGACAGATGGTGTCTAACCCATCGCATGATTGCGTTGCCCTGGTGGTGGAATTGGTAGACACAAGGGATTTAAAATCCCTCGGCGTTCGCGCTGTGCCGGTTCAAGTCCGGCCCGGGGCACCATCAAAATCTTTGGTGACAGAGATAAAAAATCAGAAAGGCGCCTTGGCAGAGTGGCTATGCAGCGGATTGCAAATCCGTGGACCTCGGTTCGACTCCGGGAGGCGCCTCCACTATTTCGAAAGCCAGTCTTAAATGACTGGCTTTTTTCGTTTTTAGTCCACCTTTTCGTAACCCTTCGCGCTTTCCTAAAGTCTCCCATGTTTTGATCACCATTCAATATTTTTAACGCGCTAATCATTGATTTTATAAATGTTAGACAACTCAATAATTGTATAGTGTGATTGGTGATAGTTTCTCTTCGATTGTAATCCGAACTTTTTGTATTACAGGCAGCAACCTAGCTAGCGTCATAGTTAGCATCGCTTGGTGCGTATATGCAGAAAGGAGGATTCTAGTCCTTAACGTGAGAGAAAAATAATGAAAACATTCAACCTTAAACCTACACTTTTACCCTTAACTTTGCTGCTCAGTTCGCCTGTAATGGCGGCACAAAATGGCACCATGATGCAGTACTTCCATTGGTATGTGCCAAATGACGGTGCACTCTGGACACAAGTTGAAAACAACGCGCCGGCACTATCGGACAACGGCTTCACCGCGTTATGGCTACCGCCCGCCTATAAAGGTGCTGGTGGCAGCAACGACGTCGGTTATGGCGTTTACGATATGTATGACTTGGGGGAGTTTGATCAAAAAGGATCGGTGCGAACCAAGTATGGCACCAAAGATCAGTACCTAAGCGCCATCAATGCTGCCCATAAAAACAATATCCAGATTTATGGTGATGTAGTGTTTAACCACCGTGGCGGTGCGGATGGTAAATCCTGGGTCGACACCAAGCGAGTCGATTGGAACAACCGAAATATTGAGCTCGGCGACAAATGGATTGAAGCGTGGGTAGAGTTTGATTTCCCTGGGCGCAACGATAAGTACTCAAACTTTCATTGGACGTGGTACCACTTTGGGGTTCTAGGGATTTTCCCCTCTAAAAAGACATAATCCTCTGTAGACCACACCAATAAATGGCTGCGGAGGTG
>NZ_JAWOWA010000013.1:0-153022 GCF_033340195.1 Vibrio sp. 1457 | reverse complement strand
CTACAATCAAAAATTGCAACGCAGTTATCGAGTATTTTAACAAGCTAGAATGACCAGTTATTTACTACGATTGGTATAACCTATACTCAATCTCACTAAAGCAACCAACCCCATGTGAAACTCCACAAACAAAAGGCTGAGGAGCAGATCTTTACCCTACAAACAATGTACTAGCTATTTTGATTTTGTTAGTTCGTATGGCCTTAATATGAATGTTCAATATAAATAGGAAAACACTTTAGGACTTACTAGAAAAAGTGGGCTCGCAAAATTAGAGCAAAAGTTATCAAGCGGACTCAATTAGTGATGTTTGTATAAAAACACGTACAAGAAATATAAATGATAGATACAAAAAATCCCGCAGGGGATGCGGGATTTTTACTAGTGACTAAATTGGTTTAAAGGTGACTAGCCTTGAATGCCAACGATTAACCATGGCGCATTAGGCGCAGTCAAGTCACGCTCTAGGTGCCAGATATCTTCGATTTCTTCTTCAACACCTTCTACTGTGTCACGGTAACGACCGCTAAACTGCAGACTAAGCTGTGCTTTATTTGCATCGTAATCAGCACGGACGATCTCCGCATCAACGTACATTACGTCAGTATGCTGCTCACCGTCGAGCTTCGCGCGCTCTGCTTTTAGGTCTTCAAACAAGCTTGGAGAAACATATTCTTCAATAGTTTCTAACTGGTTGTGATTCCACGCACCTTGCAGGATTCGATAGTGTTCACGAGAACCATTAATGAACGCTGCTTGGTCAAAACCCGGTGGGTAGTTATGTGGTACGTCTGTTTGAGCGCCAAAACCACCAAAGCCACCATTATTTGTGTTTGGTTGTTGCTCAAAGTTTTGCATGTTTGGTTGCTCAAACTTAGATGCGTTGCCACCAAATGCAGGCTGTTGACGATGCTGGTTCATACTGCCCTGCTTCGCACCTAGCATACCACGCATTAGTTTAAAGATGACAAAGGCAATCAAACCAATAATTAGGATATCCATAAACTGGATACCTTCAAAAGCACCGCCAAAGAATGCAGCAAGTAGACCACCAGCAAGAAGTCCGCCTAGCAGACCACCCATAAGGCCTTTCTTACTTGAAGACTTTGTCGTCTGATCTTTGCCGACCGTATTGGTGTTTTGTTGCTGTTGTTTCGGTGCTGGTGCAGTTTTGTAGCTCTTACCGAAAGACTTACTGCCACCAAACTTCTTCGCTTCCGCGATAGGCGTTACAGCAACAGTAAACATCAATAAAGCAACAATAGAAAATAAACGTTTCATCGTTATCCTTAAAGTTAGCTATCTAAGATAGTGCCCCATTTTCAAGACGAAACAATCGTTGTTTCAAACAGTAGCACGCCAAAGATGATTTTTAAGTCATCATACTCTGTATACCGATTGATGAAAATAGCTTATAGAAGCTGACATGTATCAGAATATTGCCAAAAATGCAGACTGCTCACACTGCTTACAATTCAGCTGAAGGCGCTTGATCAATGTAAAAAAAGTATGGAATAAGTTCACTAATACTCCAGATTGTTTTACTTGAATTAGAATCAGTGACACAGCTCAGAATCCTACACCTTGAGGGCACTTGGACACATTGCCTTGTTGACGGTTAATAGGTAGCTGACTATCATATTGAACGATGTTCAATAAAGTAGTTTGAGAGTATGGCGCGCAGAAACGATCACACCCGAGAAGAGTTAGTGAATTTGACGTTAACAACGGTCAAAAACTTTTTAGATGAGAATTCTTACCACGAACTCAGTCTTCGTAAAATCGCTAACATGATTGGTTACGTGCCAAGCACATTGGTAAATGTTTTTGGTAATTATAATTTGTTGTTGCTTCATGTTGTCGCTCAAACTTTAGATGAGTTATCTCAAGAAGCACGCAAAGCGACTAATGACAGCAAAGACTCCCATCAAGCGCTTTTTGAACTCGCTTATTGCTACCACGATTTTGCTCAAAAACACCCATACCGTTGGCAGTTAGTGTTCGAACACAACATGAATGGAGCAGAACTTCCGGAATGGCATGCCAAACGTATCGATGGTATGACGGGAATGCTAGAGTCACTATTGGCTCAAATCGCACCACATCGTACTGAATCCGAAGTGATTCAAGCGAGTCGAGTCCTTTGGTCTGGCGTACATGGCATTACTTTACTCAGTGTTGATGATAAGTTTTTCTCTAGTGAGCCGATTGATGGCAAAGAATTGATCAGTAATCTTCTTTCTAACTACCTCACGAACTGGTAACAAAGGATTATCCATGTCATCCGACAGACAGCCGTCCTTACTTACGCAGAGAAAGTTCCTGCCCTATTTCATTACTCAGTTTTTTGGCGCTTTCAACGACAATATTTTTAAAAACGTTTTGCTGTTGTTTGTCGCATTCGCTGGCTCCAGTGCACTACCTATTTCGAGCAATTTGTTCATCAACCTTGCGGCAGGCTTGTTCATTCTACCGTTCTTTCTGTTCTCTGCTTCCGCTGGCGTATTAGCCGACAAATATGAAAAGTCATGGTTTATTCGTAAGGTTAAACTATTTGAAATAGCCATCATGCTCTTGGGTGCCATCGGATTCATAACCGAAAGTTATGGTGTGCTTTTATTGCTACTGTTTTTAATGGGCACACAGTCAGCATTTTTTGGCCCAGTTAAATATGCCCTTTTGCCTCAAAAGTTAAATGCTAAAGAGTTAGTGCCCGGCAACGCTCTTGTTGAAGCTGGTACCTTTATCGCCATCCTTATTGGCACCTTAGGCGCTGGGATTATAGCCTCTGCAGACAACGCAAAATACCTTGCCGCATTTTGTGTCGTGATCTTCGCATTGTTAGGCTACTTGTCGAGCCGCTCAATCCCCTTTGCTGCAGCCAGCGCGCCCAATCTCTCTTTTCGTTGGCAACCATACAAGCAAACCAAACACACGCTCTCTATCGCCAAATCCGATCGAGTTGTTTTTCAATGCATAATGGCAATAAGCTGGTTTTGGTTTTTAGGCGCCGCATATCTAACACAATTCCCGAATTTCACTAAGATTTACCTAAATGGCACCGAGAGTGCGGTGTCTTTCTTGCTCGCTCTATTTTCCATTGGTATCGCGCTAGGGTCGCTACTTTGCAATTGGATCTCAAACCATCGTATCGAAGTCGGTATTGTGCCAATTGGTGCCTTTGGCATTACGGTATTTGGGTACCTAATGGCCACTTCCATTCCCAATGATCTACCTACTTTCCATAACTTTGTAGACTTCTTTAGATATGAGCCTTTTTGGCCATTATTTTTCTACCTATTGATGATTGGCGCTTCGGGCGGTTTGTTTATCGTGCCTCTTTACGCATTAATGCAGCATCGAGCAAAGGAAACCGAACGTGCTCAAGTCATCGCAGGGCTCAACATTTTTAACTCTCTGTTTATGGTCGGCAGCGCTGTCTTAGGTATTGTGTGCCTAAGTGTAATCAAGATGACAATTCCTCAGCTGTTTGCATTGTTAGCCGTTTTAAATTTCTTAGTCGCCGCTTACATCTTTTTGCAAATTCCTATTTTTGTAGTTCGCTTTGTCATGTGGATGCTTACGCACACCATCTATCGAGTTAAGCATAAGAATCTACACAACCTACCCGAGCATGGTGGGGCATTGATTGTATGTAATCATGTAAGCTACATGGATGCATTGCTACTTAGTGCCGTATGCCCAAGGTTGATTCGTTTTGTCATGGAGGAAGATTACGCCAACCTACCTCCATTAAGGCGCTTTTTACGTCGAACTGGGGTAATTCCAATTTCAGCGAGTAACAGAAGCTCTATCAGACGTGCATTTAACGATGTGGAAGCTGCGCTAAGCGAAGGTCATATCGTCTGTATTTTCCCTGAAGGAAGATTAACTTCAGATGGTGAAATGAATGAATTCATGCGCGGTATTGATATCATTCTACGTCGTAGCCCAGTACCCGTCATACCTGTTGCACTTAAAGGCTTATGGGGAAGCTATTTCAGCCGCGCAAAAGGTCGCGCATGCTGTGGCTTACCGACTCGATTTTGGTCAAAGCTAGAAATTGAGGCAGGACAACCGGTGCCACCAAATGAAGCAACGGCAAAAACAATGTTCGATAAAGTGCATCAACTTAGAGGCGACTGGCGATAAATACACTTGAACACATGTTTAGGATAACTGAACATGTGTTCAAATCATTAAGACAAACTGACCACACCCAGTGCGATATACTCTCCCTTTCATTCACAACAGCGAATAAAAACCTTGAATAGAAACTACCTCCTGTTTGGATTGGCGTTACTTTTTTGTCTAACCCCTCTTGCCTCCTCTCCCATTGCTCTAGTTATCGGTTTTCTACTCGCAAGTTTTGGTTTTGTGCCTTCCGAGCTGCCCATCGCTTCTTTTACTAAAAAGCTGCTGTCTTACTCGATTATTGGCTTAGGCTTTGGCATCAACTTTGAGCAAGCACTTGCAGTCACATCGGATGGTATCGGCCTGATCATCGCCACTATTACAGGCACACTGATCATGGGCACTCTCATTGCCAGGGTAATTAAATTGGAGCGAGTAACCGCTTACTTAATCTCATCAGGTACTGCAATTTGTGGTGGTAGCGCAATTGCTGCTGTGGCACCGGCGATTAAAGCGAAAGACGAGCAGATTGGATTAGCACTGGCAACGGTATTTGTCCTGAACTCCATTGCACTCTTTGTGTTTCCTGTGATTGGACATGCTTTAGGGCTAGATCAACACACGTTTGGCACATGGGCTGCGATTGCCATTCATGACACATCTTCTGTTGTCGGGGCTGCCTCGGCCTATGGGGAAGAAGCGCTAACTACGGCAACAACATTGAAACTCGCGCGCGCTTTATGGATCATTCCTGTTGCTTTGATCAGTGCCGTCATCTTTTCAAGAGGCCCAAAAGAGAATGGAAAGAAAAAACTAGCTATCCCTTATTTCATTTTTTGGTACTGTGCAGCTATCGCGTTTAGCGACTTCTTTCCTCAATTTGAAATGGTCTATCACGGCATTTTCATTGGAGCAAAGCAAGCGTTGGTTGTATGTCTGTTTTTGATAGGTTGCAGCATTTCAATTTCAAAACTAAAGTCAGCTGGAGCTAAGCCGCTGTTGTTTGGTGTGACTCTGTGGGTGCTAATTTCTACCACTTCTCTAAGTTGGTTACTGTTTTAGATATTGGTGGTCTGCTTATCGCGTTGAGGGGACGGTATTTCCCGTTTGCTATTTTTGTATATAACGACCAACGCTATAGCGATCAAAAATGCCGTTAGCTCTGCAAGAGAGCGGGCTAGCCCTTCACTACTTATCGCGATACCAATTTGTAGTGCTACTGCCGCAATTAAAACTAGCTTTGCCATCCTGAACCTTATGCATTTTCTCTCCACTAAGAAGCATAATTATGATTCAGAGTTATAAGGATACGAAATTCTCTTTATGACTAATACATAGCAAAATTGACTAATGCTGAATTGATGACAGCAGCCACTCTTTCACGGCCTTACGTGAAATTTTGATCCCACCTTCTAGTAGAGTTTGTGGCATTACATGGTATTCCACTGGCCATTTAAACTTCTCTAACTTTGATTGCAAGTGCTGGTCATACTCCGACTTGCTGCGCAATCCATTGGTCTGAATCACAGCTACTGGTCTATGACCAAACTCCGCGTCTTCGACTGGAACCACTATACTCTGCACTACACCATCAATTTGGTTCAAAGCGGCTTCAATCTCTTCACAATGGATATTCTCACCACCAGAGATAAACTGATTGTCGGCACGGCCGATTATCTTTAATTCATCACCTTGCCACTCGCCAAGATCTTTGCTGTCAAACCAGCCTTTCTCATCCAGAAATGGGGTAACATGTCCTTGATGGAAATACCCTGCCGCTAATGTCTTACCGCCAACAAAAATGCGTTGGTCAACTAATTTTATCTTACGGTGCTTCAATACATGTCCAGCATTACTGGTGCTGTCAATTCTCTTTGCGGTAACGGTAGAGGCCGCCTCCGTCATCCCATAACCTAACCACGTCTCAATGCCTTGCCCTGATGCTCGTAGTGCCAACTCATGATCAACGTGACTGCCGCCCAGTAGCACATGTGTCAATGACAAATGTGCATCATCATCCAATAACCGTTTGAGCTGAGTCGCAACCAAAGAAGCGTGTGATACGCCCTGAATATCATCAACAAGTTTCCCTGAACCGACTTTTAGTGTTGCTCCGACATATAGCCAACGATAGACAATCGCTAATCCAGAGACGTGATACAGCGGAAGCGATAACAGCCAAGCATCTTGCTGAGTGAAAATGAACTCCTGCAACAAGCCCTCTGCAGACGCAAGATGCTGTCGATGTGTATGAACCACAGCTTTAGGCTCCCCTGTAGAGCCAGAAGTAAATACTACTGAAGCTAGCCGATCATGATGATAGCTATCTTCAGTCAACGAATCACTCTCTTTCTGTGATACTACAGGCGGTGAAAGCAATGTTGCCTTGAGTTTTTGTATATCATGTTCAAAAAAGGTCGAAGCGCACTCCAGAGAAAACCAGATAAACCGAGTTTGATCAGGCCTGTAAAGTGTAGCAAGCTTACCCTGCAACTTATCTAGTGGTTGTTCCATGGTCAGCGCAGCGAGCGCGCCTAACTGTTTGGAGGCAAGATAAAACAACAGTGTTTCTACTTGCTTCTTGCCAACCAAAGTCAGCACATCCCCCCGAGTTACACCCAAGTCATTCAAATAGTGAGTGTATTGGTCAATACGCTTCGAGAGTTGTTGCCAGTTTAATACTTCTGTTGATGTCTTGAGTGCAATAGAAAAAGGGCTCGTTTGAGCCCAATATTTCCATGGTGCCTTCGCAATATTGTCTACGCAGAATGCCACACAATCTCCTGGTCTTTTAGAGGAAGAACGGGAAGTTCACACTTAGGCCAGCCCTGCTCTAGCTGAGCTTTGAATAAGCCAATCGTATCCAAACCTGGAACTTCATCAGGCAGCTGCCATTGGGCAAAGCGCGCTAATTGAGTTAAACCGAGACTGGATTCAATGCTCGAGCTAATCACTGCTTTCATCCCCAGTGACTTCGCTTTCTCTATCAGTGTAATACAAAAATCCACTGAACCAATGAGTGTGGGTTTGATGATGATCGTTTTCACACCAGTTAGATCTTCAAGACGGAAATCTTCACGACGAACCGCATCTTGCAATGTTTCATCCCAAGCGATAGCAATACCAGTATTAATCGCAAAAGAGAGACTATCGCCAGGAGAGCGGCACGGCTCTTCTAGAAACGTGATTCGTTGACGCAGAGACGGAGCAATGTACTTAGCGAACTGCTGCGCTTTTTCTGGTGTCCAAGCGCGATTGGCATCGAGTCGAAGCGTTAATTGAGGGATTGATTCAAGAAAAAGGTTCACAAGCATGCCATCGCGAATTGGCTCATAAAGTCCAACTTTCACCTTAGCGACTTTCTCACCTTCCATTTCGTTCAGCTTTGGAATGAGCTCATCTGGGTCGCCAGTGCATAGTGGCGCTGTTTGGTATTTACCTTGTTGTGGTAAGCCACCAGCTAATTCAAGCTGTGCCATCGATAAACCAAACGCAACCGACGGGTACATCTTGGCATAATCCACATCCAACTCTGCTACCCAACGCTCCGCCTGTTCTTGTAGCTGAACACCCGCATCTTCGGTGCTCTCTAAGCTAAAACCAGGAAGAGGAGCGACTTCTCCAAGCCCTGTTTTACCATCTTCGGAAAGCGCAACAACATAACCAACACGTTCGGTTAGCTTGTTGTCACGTAGGATGACACCACTATCCATGGGCAAGCTATAACGATAAATTTTCGCTTCACGCATAATTCAAGTCCTATGTAATGCCGTATATTTGAGCGTTCTGACGAGCAATCCCACCAGCCTCCCAGAGGGCGAGGCGCTCAGGAAAAAAGGAACAGAGGAGCTAACACGCTCCTCATTTAGACGGATTATGGGTTGCGAGGGAATTTATCGAAGTCTGGGCGACGCTTCTCGTTAAAGGCATTACGACCTTCTTGGCCTTCATCAGTCATGTAGAACATCATCGTTGCGTTACCCGCTAGCTCTTGCAGACCCGCTTGACCATCACAATCTGCGTTTAATGCAGCTTTCAGGCAGCGCAATGCCATTGGGCTGTGCTGTAGTACTTCACGACACCAACGAACGGTTTCTTTCTCTAGATCCGCTAGTGGTACAACTGTGTTTACTAGGCCCATGTCTACCGCTTCTTGAGCATTGTAGAAACGACATAGGAACCAAATTTCGCGAGCTTTCTTTTGGCCTACGATGCGAGCCATGTAAGATGCACCCCAACCGCCATCAAATGAACCCACTTTAGGGCCTGTTTGACCAAATTGAGCGTTGTCAGCTGCAATCGTTAGGTCACACATCATGTGCAGAACATGACCACCGCCCACAGCCCAACCCGCTACCGATGCGATCACTGGTTTTGGACAAGTACGAATATCACGTTGGAAGTCCAATACGTTTAGGTGGTGCGTACCTTGGTCGTCTTTGTAGCCGCCGTAGTCGCCACGGATCTTCTGGTCACCGCCAGAACAGAATGCGTCTTCACCTAGACCTGTCAGAATGATCACGCCAACACCAGAGTCGTAACGCGCATCTGCCAACGCATCAATCATCTCTTTTACCGTTTGAGGACGAAACGCGTTACGCACTTGAGGACGCGCAATGGTGATTTTCGCGATACCATCTTCAGACTTATGGTAATGAATGTCCTCGTATCTCTCGCCGCAATCTTTCCATTGAACCGGAGCGTAAAGTTCTTCTTCAGAAATGCCTACTGTTTTAGCCATGGTGATTCCCATTGTTCTCGTTACTCTCACCAAAGTGAGACTGAATTATTTGCTTGGTATGTATCGCAAACTGTTTGGGCTGCTCTTGATGGACGTTATGACCAGCGCTTTCAACTTGTCGATACGCCAACCCGCTACGTTGTGCCAGTTGGCTAAATTTTTGGTCTTTCTCACCACACAAGTAATACACTGGTATGTTCTGCTTTTGCAGTGAGGGCAACAAATATGCCTGTTTGGCTAACGATGTCGCCATCAACATATTCGCCACCGCTGAGCCAAGATTATCACTTCGCTTCGCAATGAATGTTTGTCTTTGCTCATGGTTTAGTGAAGAAAACACCGCTTGTTGGTACCAATCGTTCAAAACACGTTCAAGTGGTTCAGTTTTGAAACGCATTGCCCAGCGAGCATCATTCTCTAATCTCACCTGTTTCTCTGACTCAGTTTGAAGCCCGAAGTTTCCCCCTTCAACAATCGCGCCCGCAATATTGAGATCTGGAAAGCATTGATGGGCAATACCATGCATCGCAATGCGGCCGCCCATAGAGTATCCAATCAAAATAAGTGGTTGTTGTGAGGGAAATAATAAAGATAGTGTGGAACCAAGAAGTTTGCAGCAATCATTTAAATCGCAGCAAAAAATAGATTGGCTGCGTCCGTGACCAGGAAGGTCAACCGTAACACGTTCATATTCGGGTAATGCATTTAAACACGCGAGCCAATCGGCACCGCTACCGAGTAAGCCATGCAAAAACACCAAAGTGGGCAACGTTCTACTTTGGTGTTTTTCTAATACAGGGAAACGTTCAAAGTAAAGCATTCAGACTCTTATTAAATGCCTTGAGTGTCTCAGCAGCTTGATTAGGTGGGGTTTGAACCTCGACCAGCAACGTGCCTTGGCGGTGACATAAATGCTCTTTTACAGATGATTGGAATTGCTCCAGTGTAGAAACATGCAAATACGCCAAACCAAACTGCTTTGCCGCGTGTTCAAACTGATAACCATGAGGCATTTGATAATATGTCGTCCTGCGCTCTAGTGGTACTGGCAACATATCAAAAATCGCACCGCCGTCATTATTAGTAACAACAAGTACCGCCGGCAGTTTATTGTGAGAAAATAGCGCCAGAGAATTGAGATCATAAAGTGCTGCTGTGTCACCGATATACATCAGTAACGGATTACCTCTTGCCCGTTGCACGCCTGATGCCGCAGCAAACAAACCGTCAATCCCTGACGCGCCTCGATTAGTGAAAACCTCTACACCATCCAATTTTCCGTACATATCAACAAGCCGAACAAACAAGCTATTACCCAAGAAAACATCTACGTTCTTTGTGCGCTCGTTGATGTCTGCTGCCAACGCAATTTCGTCAATGGCAGACGCTGAATCAGATAGGAAGGCTTCTTCGATACGTTGATGAACTCGCTTAACGTCATTCGCTAACCTATCAGCCCACCTAGCAAATATTGACTTCTCAAAACTAATGCGAGAAACCCACGTTTTAGGAGGCTCAACCCAGTGCATTTGCGCCAGATGATTTTGGTTATTCCGGTCCATACAAGGTGAGACATACCAATACTGAACGTCTTTACTTTGTTGATTTTTCGATACTTGTTTATCAATCCATTGGTTCAAACGTTTGGAGATGATTCGGCTACCAAATTGGATAATAAGTTCACAAGATTCAAGCTCGTTTGCGAACTCGGGAAGTTGAAGCCATACATCGTAACACGCCCAATCCGAACTGAGACCACTTTGCGGGTCTGCAAGTACTGGCCATCCCATCTTTTGTGCAAATGCCTGCGCCGACTTCGCTTGTTCAAGCGGTAAGCTGCCAATCACAACCAAGCCTTTTTTGTCCGAAAAAGGCGGGATGTTCGCCTGTGACAAATGGCTAAAACGCTGAGTATAAGTGCCGCTTCCTTTTCGCCATCCGGCGACCGAATCTAAGTAGGTTTGATAATCCGCTTTTGCGCCGTTGGAATACAAAGGCTCTGGAAATGCACAATTAATATGAACAGCACTACCCTGCAATTGCTGAGTAAACATCACTTCGTCAACAGAGGTCAGCAACCAGTTAAGCGACGTTGCTAAATTTGGGCTTGGTAAATTCAAACTGGCCGAAACATGATGTGAAAAAATACCCAATTGATTTATCGCTTGGTTTGCACCACAGCCGACAAGTTCTACTGGACGATCTGCTGTCAGCAGCACCAGTTTTTCACCAGTAAGTTTGGCTTCGGCAACCGACGGTAATAGGTTCGCCACTGCCGTACCAGAGGTAACGATAATTGCCACTGGCTCCTGAGTAGCTTTCGCTAAACCAAGAGCCATAAAGCCCAGTCCACGCTCATCAAAATGAGTATGAATGGAAAAGTCGGACTGTTCTGCCGCTTCTAAAGTTAAAGGAGTAGAACGAGATCCGGGAGCGATACAAACATGCTTAACGCCAAATCGCTGAAGCTCAATCAATATGGTTTCTGACCAAACTCGATTGAGCACCGCTTGGTCATGACTCATGATGCGACTCCCAATGGCGGATGATCAGAAATCAGCGTAAGTAACGTCGACATTTTCTTATCAAGTTCTGCCCACTCATGTTCTGCCACAGAACCAGGCACAATCCCTGCGCCCGCAAACAGTTGTACTTGATCACCGAGCACAAGCGCGCTTCTGATTGCGACACAAAACTCTGCTCGTTCATGGCTTATGTAACCCATTGACCCCGCGTACCAGCCGCGTGCAAAGGGCTCATTATCAAGAATAAACTGCATGGACTCTTGTCGGGGTAAGCCGGCAACCGCCGCTGTTGGCTGAAGCGCCGATAACAACTGAACACCATTTATCCCCGCTCTTAGACTAGCGTGAATATTTCGCTTAAGGTGCTGCACTTTTCGTAGTCTGACCAAACTCGGTTCAGCTTCCACTTCAACCATTTCAGAATGCGGTGATAGACGGTCAATGATGTCGTCCACCACATACTGGTTTTCGTTGAGGTTCTTTTGGTCTTGGGATAACCAATTCGCCAACTCCATATCTTGAGTGGCATTGTCTCCCCGACCAATCGTGCCTGCCAACGCTTCAGTGTGGAGTTCATGCCCAACACGCGAATACAAACGTTCTGGCGTAGACCCCATAAAACTGTGCTTACTGTCTAAGCTCAGCATGAAATGGAAGCTATGATGGTTATTTAAGTAACTTGCTTTAAGTAGCTGTGCAGCACTTAATGTGTTATCAAGCTGCACGGTAGAACGACGCGCTAAAACCACTTTCTTAAAATCATCATTCTCTATACCAGTCAGAACTTTATGAACTAACTCATTCCATTGAGGCTGACTTGGCGTATGAACAATAGAGCGGATGTGAGACGAAATTGGAGCTAAGGCCGCGACCTCACAAACCAGTTTATTCAACCCAGCTAGAGTTTGCGCTTTGTCTTCTGAAATATTAACTGCGAGAGACCACTGTTGGTCAAAACGAATTAACTCAATTTGAGGCAAAAAGAAAAAAGAAGGCATACAGCGGCGATTCTTCTCATGCTGCCCATCAAAAGAGCGCCCGCCCCAGACTCTTTGCCCTTCACCTAGAATGGTATAAGCAGGACCTGGCTCAACAAAAGCGTGCAATTGCCCTAGTGCAACGACCTCTTCACGTGTATCGCGGGACTGCCAATAAAACTTAGGGAAAAGTGGTTGTGCATCAAGCCAATCAACAAATGAGAAATTAGGTTTCTCGCTAAGGGGCTCGACCAGACGTGTTTGATTGCCTTCCGATTGCTGAACTCGCTCGATAATTCTCTTTACGGCTTGATGGAACTGTGACAAATCAACCTCGTTGTATGTGAGGATAAATGGTAACTGACGGCTACTCTAAGTTTAGACCCAAAGCAAATCAAGGTCGTATGCGATCTTTTGCAAAATCCTGTGATAGCAAGCGAGCAAAACCTAACCAGCAGACAGATTATTTACAGATATATATTCTAATAAAAAACAAATTATTGTATTTTAATAAAGAAATTAACGAATTTTTAGGAATTAAACAATGCAAAATATCGGGATGTCGTCAAAACTCGACAATGTCTGCTACGACATTAGGGGTCCTGTACTCAAACATGCTAAGCGCATGGAGGAAGAAGGGCATAAAATCCTAAAGCTAAACATTGGTAACCCTGCCCCATTTGGTTTTGACGCCCCTGATGAGATTTTAGTCGACGTGATTCGTAATCTGCCGACTTCTCAAGGCTATTGTGATTCCAAAGGTATTTACTCTGCTCGTAAAGCTGTGGTCCAACACTATCAGCGTAAAGGTATACGCTCGCTAGATGTCGAAGATGTGTATGTAGGTAACGGCGTGTCTGAGTTGATCGTAATGGCCATGCAAGCGCTATTAAACAATGGCGACGAAATGCTGATCCCAGCACCAGACTATCCGTTATGGACAGCTTCAGTTGCACTATCTGGTGGTAAGCCGGTTCATTATCTATGTGATGAAGAAGCTGACTGGTACCCAGACCTTGAAGACATCAAAAAGAAAATCACACCAAAGACACGTGGCATTGTTCTGATCAACCCGAACAACCCGACAGGTGCGGTATACAGCCGTGACTTCCTACTTGAAGTGATTGAGATAGCACGCAAGCACAAACTGATCATTTTCGCAGATGAGATCTACGACAAAGTGTTGTACGACGGTGCAACACATACCTCAGTCGCCACACTCACTGAAGACGTGCTAGTCATGACATTCAATGGCCTTTCAAAAGCCTACCGTGTTTGTGGTTTCCGTGGTGGCTGGATGTTCCTAACGGGGCCTAAACATCTGGCTCAAGGGTACGTGAATGGCTTGGAGCTGCTTTCATCAATGCGTTTATGTGCAAACGTACCAATGCAACATGCCATTCAAACCGCGTTAGGTGGATACCAGAGTATCAATGAACTGATTTTACCTGGCGGACGCTTATTAGAGCAGCGCAACCGAGCGTATGAATTGATCAATCAGATTCCTGGTGTTTCTTGTGTCAAACCTAAGGGTGCGATGTACCTCTTCCCGAAAATCGACACTAAAATGTACAACATCAAGAACGATCAGCAGATGGTTTTAGATTTCTTAAAACAAGAGAAGGTCTTACTGGTGCAAGGTTCTGGTTTTAACTGGCCAAAACCAGACCACTTCCGCATCGTGACACTACCGCACGTTGAAGATCTAGAAATCGCCATTGGACGTTTTGAAAGATTCCTATCAACCTACAGCCAGTAATGAATCACTGGTAGTAATTAGTGCTGATCTCTCATATGCTTAGAGGAACTCCTAGTGAGTTCCTTTTTTACACCAGAAACGGAGAAAGCCATGAAAGAAAGCCATTTTTTCGCCCACCTGGCTCGAATGAAGCTGATCCAACGCTGGCCTTTAATGCGGTCCGTCTCACCAGAAAACGTTTCAGAGCATAGCTTACAAGTTGCTTTTGTCGCTCATGCCCTTGCCCTAATTAAAAACAAAAAGTTCGGCGGCAACCTTAATCCAGAACGCATCGCGATTCTGGCCATGTACCATGACTCCAGTGAAGTATTAACGGGTGATCTTCCAACTCCAGTGAAGTATTACAACCCTGAAATTGCCAAAGAATATAAGAAGATAGAATCGGCAGCGGAACAAAAATTACTCTCAATGTTACCGGAAGAGTTCCACGATGATTTTGCCCCCTATCTTCTTTCTCACTCTGCACACGAAGAGGACGCAAAAATCGTTAAGCAAGCCGATTCCATCTGTGCCTATTTAAAATGTCTTGAAGAACTAAGCGCCGGCAACCATGAGTTCGCTCTGGCAAAAAAACGCTTAGACGTCACTTTGCAAGAACGCAGAACGCCTGAAATGGATTACTTTCTCAATACCTTTGCCCCAAGTTTCGAATTATCGTTAGATGAAATCAGTTAGCTTACGGAGATAATCGTGTCGTTTGAATTACACCCGCAATGGCAAGAGCGCCATGATGATGAGCATAAAATCCGTCGAGACGACCATCGGAGCCCGTACCAACGAGACCGAGCGCGCATTCTTCACTCGGCTGCATTTCGACGCCTACAAGCAAAAACCCAAGTACACGGCAATAGCTTGGAAGACTTTCACCGCAGTCGGTTAACGCACTCCTTAGAAGCGTCGCAACTCGGGACCGGTATCGTCGCCCAGTTAAAGAAAAAACAACCAGAGTTCCGTGAACTATTACCATCAGACAGCTTAATTGATTCATTATGTTTGGCTCACGACATCGGGCATCCTCCATACGGTCATGGGGGAGAAGTCGCTCTAAACTACGTAATGCGCGAACATGGCGGCTTCGAGGGGAACGCCCAAACCTTTCGTATCGTCACTAAGTTAGAGCCTTATACCGAGCATTTCGGAATGAATTTATCACGCCGCACACTGCTTGGTTTGATTAAATACCCTGCCCTCATTAGTCAAACACGCTCCGTCAAGTTGCCTCAACCAGCCGAGCATCAACGTAAACTAAAAGCAAAAGATTGGAGCCCAGCTAAAGGCATTTATGATTGTGATAAAGACTTATTTGATTGGGTAATTGCACCGCTTTCTGACAACGACAAGGCATTGCTTAGTCTGATGCGTTCAACGCCAGAATCGGAGTTTGAGCACAGTAAAACGCGCTTTAAATCACTCGATTGCTCAATCATGGAGCTAGCAGATGATATCGCCTACGGTGTTCATGATTTAGAAGATGCAATCGTACTTGGTATGGTGACACGTCAGCAATGGCAAGAAGGCGCAGCAAGTCAATTAGCGGACTGTGGCGACCCGTGGTTCGAAGCTCATATCGATTCCATCGGACAGATGCTATTTAGCGGTAAGCACCATGAGCGGAAAGATGCTATCGGTGGTATGGTTAACGCGCTACTGACCAGCATTTCAATCAAAACGGTGGATGAGCCGTTTAATAACCCGTTACTGTCTTGGAATGCGTGTTTAGAACCACAGATGGCACGTGCACTTGACGTACTCAAGCACTTTGTCAGCACTTTTGTGATCCAAGTCCCGCAGGTCCAGATCGTTGAGTATAAGGGTCAGCAAATTATTATGGATATTTTTGAAGCGTTAACAGCAGACCCAGAGCGCTTACTTCCCGTTCATACAAAAGAGCTGTGGTGTCAGGCGAAGAGCGAGAGCAATAAGATGAGGGTCATCGCCGATTATATTTCTGCAATGACCGATGGTCACGCGCAAAAGCTACACCGCCAACTTTTCTCTTCCATCGTTCTTTAGTAACACTCAACCTTTCAAGTAATTCTTTTCAAAAACGCCCGGAGGCATCTGGGCGATTTGGAATTCGATCATATTTTCAAAGGCATGCATAAGCGGTGTAAAGTTGCGCTCGGGTTCAAGCAAGCGAAGCGAATGATAACCAGCCTCGACTGTCGATAAGCTATTCTCAGAGGGCGCCTTACGAATGGTGTAGTGCCCTTGTAGTTGCTTAGGCAACTGCACGGTTGGGAGTGGATGTAAGTTGCTTGAGAGTTGCCACATTTTGTACGCTTTTTTCCACGTACCATCGAGCAAAATCAAACGTATTTTCTTAGATACACTATGACTCGCTTGAGTGATTTCAGAAATGCATCGTGACTCTTCTGATGGGTAAAGAACAAAATGTTGATATGACTCATCCGCTAATAAGTGATTTAAGGCATCATCACAAGAAAAGTCCTCTCCTATCAAACAAATACAGTTATCTAAACTCAAATTGAGAATCCGTGCCGTACCAAGCGGACGATGTTCTTCACTCGTGTGCTGAAGAATGATAAGTTCTACCTCGCTTGCCAGCGGTACAATCCATTGGCAAATACACGCTTTTTGCGATTTTCCACAACGAGAACAATAACGAGACATAGAGTGAACCTTTATACCTTGCTGAGTATTATCAGCGTGATCTGTTTGATACTTCAATTTGAACCAATGGCAAGCCTAACCGAGTGGCACAGCTACAATATACGCCATGGTGAATGGTGGCGAATCGTAACAGGAAATCTCACACATACCAACTTTGCGCACTTAGGAATGAACCTCGCCGGATTGTGGATCATTACTTTTATTTTTCGCCCAAGCACTCGTAACTTCCTTATCGTTTTTTCAATCTTATGTGCATGTGTTGGTGCGCTGAATTTGTTTACCAACATGTCGGTATATGTGGGTTTATCCGGCGTATTACACGGATTGTTTGGATTTTGGGCGCTCAGAGAAGTCTTTGAAAGCAGAAGAAGCAGTGTGTTGTTAGTCGGAGGGCTAATCGCCAAAGTAGCATGGGAGCAGGTCTATGGCCCATCCAGCAGTACTGCTGAGCTTATCGGTGCAAACGTTGCTATTGATGCTCATATGTTTGGCGCACTCGGTGGGTTAGTAATGGCTTTACTGGAAAAAGGCCTTCGCCGTCGTTTATTCGGATAAAAAATCCCGAACCACGAAAGAGGGGCTGGTTCGGGAAAGCAGTAATAGGGAAACAGATATTGTTCTGAATTCAGACTCAATATCTGCAATACATCAAGCTACAGTAAAATGCGGTCTTCGTTTTTCTTAACTGTCGCTTCACCTATGCCTTTTACGCTCTTCAAATCTGCTGCCGTTTTAAAAGGGCCATGTTCCTCGCGGTAGTCCACTATACTCTGCGCTTTCTTCTCACCTATACCTTTCAACATGGTCGCAATTTCTTCAGCAGTGGCCGTGTTGATATTTACAGTAATTTCAATTCCTTCATATTTGTCAGTGGCTGAATCCGCAGCCATGCTAAAAGGTGCAAAAACAAATAAGCACAATGTCAAAATCCATTTCATATTGAACATACAATCTCCAAAATAGTAGGCTAAAAACAGTCGTCGAGAGCGAGTCACTATCAAGTTTGCAATGGAAAGCAATATGGTTATGCATTTAACAAACTGAGATGATCCGGAATTCACAACGGCCGCTATCACTTAAACGCGCACTAATTTAAGTAATGCCTATTGATGATTGAAGTTCATAAAGACAAAAATAAAACGGACCGCTTATGCGGTCCGTTTTATTCAACATACAAATTACACTAATTGTGCTTAGTTGCTCACAACAAAGTACTCAATGTCAGTATTTGCACGCAGTACGGCTAGTACAGATGATAAATCTTGCTGAGAAGATGCACGCTGCATTTGCATCGCAACTTGATCTTCTAACTCACTATCTAGCTCTGCGTTTACAGCATCAAGCTCGATGATAATGATGTTACCTTCAAGATCTTTAGACTGACCGTATACTGGTTTACCATCGACTGGTTTTGCCATCGCGAATACCGTTGTTGCCAACGGAGAACGACGATCTACTGTCTCTTGTTCACCAAAGGCAAGATTGTTTTCAGCAAGCACGTTCGTCTTACCTTCTTTCAATGCCGCAACGACTTGTGTTCCAAGTTCCATCGCTTCTTGCTCACCTTTAACACGAGATAGCTCTGCAACAACCTGATCTTTCACTTCTTCTAGTGGAAGAACTGTCTCGTCACGCGCATCTTCAACACGAACAACGATAATATGCTCAGGCGCAACTTCGATAGCTTCAGAGTTTAGGCCATCTTCTTTAACTTCAGGGCTTAGGATAGCTTGCATTACCGCAGGGCTACGAAGCACTTCAGGTGCATCAACCTGAGAAATAAAGTCTGTTGTCTTCACTTCTTGGTTAACCGCTTGAGAAGCATCATACAATGAGTCTGGGTATTCAAACGCTACGCGCTCAAGCTCATTTTGCAACTCGTAGAATTGATCGAGAGCTTGTTGGTCAACCATCTCTTGTTTGATTTCAGCAGCGACTTCTTCAAATGGCTTCGCCACAGAATCTTTTAGCTCTTCAAGCTTGATAATGTGATAGCCAAAGTCCGACTTTACTAGACCCGACGTATCGCCAGGATTCTTCAGTGCGAATGCCGCTTCTTCAAAAGCAGGGTCCATCACATCACGCTCGATCCAACCTAAGTCACCACCGTTTTCAGCGCTGCCAAAATCGTCAGATTTATCTTGAGCAAGCGTCGCAAAGTCTGCACCCGCGTTTAGCTCATCTAGGATAGCTTGCGCTTTTGCTTCATCGTCCCCTTCTACAAGAATGTGAGCGACACGGCGTTGCTCTTCTGAAGAGTATTTGTTTAAGTGCTCGTCGTAGTACTTTTTCACCTCAGCATCAGAAACATTAACTTGTTCCTTTAGCGCTTCAGCTGACAGTTCGATGTAAGAGACTTTAACCTGCTCTGGACGTGTAAAGTTGTCTGGGTTTGCTTTGTAGTACTCTTGAATTTCTTCGTCGGTCAATTCAATATTTTTCGCAAACTCCGCTAAGTCGATCTGAATCGTGCGAATATCACGAGTTTGAGTGAACAGCTTGCCTTCTGCTTGTACTTCACCCGGCAGAATAAATTCACTGTTTTGTAGCGCATTCAGCAGTTGCTCACGAACCAATTCACGACGCATGTACTCAGCAAAAGAGTCTGGCGAAAAGCCTGCACGACGCAAAGAAGCTTGATAGATCTCTTGATCAAACTGACCATTAGATTGGAACTGAGGCATGTCTAGAATCATGCTACGCACTTGAGTGTCGCTGATTCGCAGACCTAAAGCTTCAGCTTGTTGGTCAAGCAACACGTCATTGATCATTCGATCTAAAACGGATTTTCGGAAAGATTCAACATATGCAGGGTCAGCCAGCATTTGAGAGAAGTAGTCACCCAACTGAGCTTGCATACGGTTACGCTCATTTTGGTATGCCATCTCGAACTCACCACGAGGAATCTCAGTGTTACCGACTTTCGCTGCAGAGTTGTTGCTACCACCAACGATGTAGCTACCTACACCTGCAAATACGAAAGACAGGATGATAAGTCCAAGGATAATTTTGACCGCGATGCTATTCACGCCTTCGCGTAGTCGATCCATCATAATTTAACTGCTCTCCACAATTGAAGCCTACTGCTTCTATCTAATAGAAATAATGGCGCAATAATATCAGAAAAAGAAATGCGCATCAGTATGATGCGCATAATTTAAGAAAGTTCGGCTCGAAGTTTGTAAATTTTTGTTCGAAACTTATTGTTTGAGCAAAAGTTAAGCAAATGGCCGGTTACAGAAATAACGCCGTGATTAATTACAAGCGTCTTTCAGTGCTTTACCAGCTTTGAAAGCTGGTACTTTTGCTTCTGCGATTTGGATTTCTTCACCAGTTTTTGGGTTACGACCAGTACGTGCAGCACGAGTACGAACGCTGAATGTACCAAAGCCAACTAGAGCGACTTGATCACCAGATTGAAGAGTTCCGCTTACTGCTTCGATGAATGCATCTAGAGCACGACCCGCTGACGCTTTAGAAATATCTGCATTTTCTGCGATTTGTTCTACTAACTGAGTTTTATTCACTGTAATTTCCCCTTTGTGTCATCTGTGATTATTTTTGTGATGACTTTCGTTCCATTGTTAAGAAAATATGCTCCACCCCTTATTCATCAAGGGCTGGCAGCTATCGAAACTAACTTAGCGCCCAAAAAAAACGCTGACAAGCCTTTTTGGGCTTATCAGCGTAAACTTTTACTTATTTTTGCTACACATCACTATTTTTGAGACTCAAACTCAACGCCCGTCGGGTCTCGCTCTAGTGCGACTTTCAGTACTTCATCAATCCACTGTACAGGGATAACTTCCAGATCCGCGATAACATTATCAGGAATCTCTTCCAAATCACGCTCGTTATCTTTTGGAATTAGCACTGTCTTAATGCCACCACGGTGTGCCGCAAGTAACTTCTCTTTTAGGCCGCCGATAGGTAGAACCTCACCACGCAGTGTGATTTCACCCGTCATCGCTACTTCTGCTTTCACAGGGTTGCCTGTTAGAGAAGAAACCAATGCTGTACACATTGCTGTACCCGCACTTGGGCCATCTTTTGGTGTCGCGCCTTCCGGGACGTGTACGTGAATATCTTTCTTCTCGTAGAAGTCAGTATTAATACCTAGCTTTTCTGCACGAGAGCGAACCACTGTCATTGCTGCTTGGATAGACTCTTGCATCACATCACCAAGAGAACCCGTTTGTGTCAGCTTACCTTTACCTGGCATTGATTGAGTTTCAATCGTTAATAGATCGCCACCCACTTCGGTCCAAGCTAGGCCAGTTACTTGACCAATTCGGTTACTTTCATCCGCTTTACCGTAATCGAAACGTTGAACACCTAAGTACTCTTTTAGGTTGTCCATCGTTACCGTTACTGACTTGATGTCCTTATCCAGCAAGATGTTCTTCACCGCTTTACGGCAGATCTTAGAAATCTCACGCTCTAAGTTACGGACACCCGCTTCACGCGTGTAGTAACGAATGATGCCAATAATCGCAGAATCTTCAATGACGATCTCATCCGCTTTCAAGCCATTACGCTTCACTTGTTTATCAACAAGGTGACGTTTTGCAATGTTCAGCTTCTCGTCTTCGGTGTAACCAGATAAACGAATAACTTCCATACGGTCTAACAATGGACCCGGGATGTTCATCGAGTTCGATGTCGCAACAAACATAACGTCAGAGAGATCGTAATCCACTTCTAGGTAGTGATCGTTGAACGAGTTATTCTGTTCAGGGTCCAGTACTTCTAGTAGAGCCGATGCCGGATCACCACGCATATCTGAAGACATTTTGTCGATTTCGTCCAATAAGAACAGCGGGTTCTTCACACCAACCTTCGACATCTTCTGGATCAATTTGCCTGGTAATGAGCCGATGTAAGTACGACGGTGACCACGAATTTCCGCTTCATCACGCACACCACCCAACGCCATACGAACATACTTACGGCCTGTAGCTGAAGCAATTGAACGACCAAGAGACGTTTTACCTACACCAGGAGGACCAACAAGACAAAGGATAGGACCTTTTAGCTTGTTGATACGGTTTTGAACCGCTAGGTATTCAAGGATACGTTCTTTGACGCGTTCTAGACCGTAGTGATCTTCATTAAGAACCTCTTCTGCTTTCGCTAAGTTTTTCTTAACTTTTGAGCGCTTAGCCCAAGGAACGCTGACCATCCAATCGATGTAGCTACGAACCACTGTTGCTTCAGCAGACATTGGAGACATCATCTTAAGCTTTTGCAGCTCTTGCTCTGTCTTTTCACGTGCCTCTTGAGGCATTTTTGATTCGTCAATCTTCTTCTGTAGCGTTTCGAACTCGTCTGGTGCGTCTTCCATCTCACCAAGTTCTTTCTGAATCGCTTTCATTTGCTCATTCAGATAATACTCACGCTGAGATTTTTCCATTTGCTTTTTAACGCGACCACGAATTCGTTTTTCAACTTGCAGCAAGTCGATCTCTGATTCCATCTGGCCCATCAGGAATTCCAGACGCTCAGTGACGTCAACAATTTCAAGCACTTGCTGCTTATCCACCAACTTTAACGGCATATGAGCCGCAATGGTATCCGCTAAGCGTGCGGCTTCGTCGATACCATTAAGTGACGTTAGCACTTCTGGTGGAATCTTCTTGTTTAGCTTAATGAACCCTTCAAACTGATTAATCGCGCTGCGAACAATCACTTCTTGCTCACGCTCATCCAATTCTGGCGTAACAACAAATTCAGCTTCCGCTAGGAAAAAGTCACTCTCTTTAAAGTGATTGATTTTTGCTCGCTGCTGGCCTTCGACCAATACTTTTACTGTGCCATCCGGAAGCTTCAAGAGCTGGAGAATGGTGGCTACCGTACCTACGTCAAATAGGTCGTCAACCGTAGGCTCGTCAGTATCCGCTTGCTTTTGTGCCACAAGAAGAACTTGTTTGTTGGTTTCCATCGCCGTTTCTAGACAGCTAATCGATTTCTCACGACCAACAAACAATGGAATAACCATGTGTGGGTAGACCACTACGTCACGTAGAGGTAGTACCGGGATCTCGATACGCTCGGAACGTTCCAAGTTCATATAATTCTCTCTTCCGCTTTCACGTTTAACGTATTACTTAAGGCAGTATATGGGGGCTAATTGTTTGGATTCAATAAGAGAAATAAAAAAAGGAGGTAATTACTTACCTCCTTTTTCATTATGGCTGAATTTACTCTGCTCCAGCTGCCTGATTGTCTGCGTTACTGTAAATAAGCAGTGGCTCTGACTCGCCATTAATGACGGACTCATCAATCACGACTTTACTAACGTCTGTTGCAGATGGTAATTCGTACATGGTTTCAAGTAGCACGCCTTCAAGAATCGAGCGTAAGCCACGAGCACCTGTTTTACGCTCCATTGCTTTTTTCGCGATAGCGCGCAGCGCATCTTCACGGAATTCAAGTTCGGCGTTTTCTAGCTCAAACAATGCTGCATATTGCTTGGTCAGTGCGTTCTTCGGTTCACATAGGATCTGAATCAACGCTTCTTCATCAAGCTCAGTCAGTGTTGTTGTTACAGGTAGACGACCAATGAATTCTGGAATGAGGCCGTACTTCACTAAGTCTTCAGGTTCAACTTGAGTAAATAGCTCACCTACCGTCTTCGATTCATTCTTCGAACGAACTTCAGCACCAAAGCCAATACCTGTACCTGTTGCAACACGCTGCTCAATCACCTTGTCTAAGCCAGCAAAAGCACCACCACAAATGAACAGGATCTTAGATGTGTCCACTTGTAGGAATTCTTGCTGAGGATGCTTACGACCACCTTGAGGTGGAACCGATGCAACCGTACCTTCGATAAGTTTTAGTAGCGCCTGCTGAACACCTTCACCAGATACGTCACGCGTAATAGATGGGTTTTCAGCTTTGCGTGAAATCTTATCAATTTCATCAATGTAAACGATGCCGCGTTCCGCTTTAGCTACATCGTAATCACATTTTTGCAGAAGCTTTTGGATGATGTTTTCAACGTCTTCACCTACGTAACCGGCTTCGGTTAGTGTCGTCGCGTCTGCCATTGTAAATGGCACATCCAAGAATCGAGCTAATGTCTCCGCAAGTAGTGTTTTACCGCTACCTGTAGGACCAATTAGAAGGATGTTACTCTTACCAAGCTCCACACCTTCGCTCGTTGTATCACCATTGCGTAAACGCTTGTAGTGGTTATATACCGCAACTGCGAGCACTTTTTTCGCGTAATCTTGCCCGATCACATAGTCATCAAGGTGTTCACGGATCTGTTTTGGCGTTGGTAACGCTTCAGATTCTTTCTTAGGGAGAACATCCTTGATTTCTTCGCGAATAATATCGTTACATAAGTCGACACACTCGTCGCAAATGTACACTGACGGACCTGCGATTAGCTTGCGAACTTCGTGCTGACTTTTGCCGCAGAAAGAACAGTACAGCAATTTACCGCTGCCACTTTCTTTGCTTTTATCTGTCATTCGCTAACCTCTTAGCCTTTACTCTTCATGAATGAGTGTATATCAATTTTTGCCAAAATGCGCTGGCAAATTACTCGCCACGGTGGCTTAACACTGCATCCACGATACCGTATTCCACAGCCTGCTCTGATGACATGAAGTTATCACGATCAGTATCGCGCTCAATGACTTCAAGAGGTTGGCCTGTATGTTCTGCTAACAACTTGTTTAGCTTCTGTTTAATCGTCAGGATTTCCTGAGCATGGATTTGGATATCAGAAGCTTGACCCTGGAAACCACCCAATGGTTGGTGGATCATTACACGTGAGTTAGGCAGTACATAACGCTTACCTGGCGCACCACCTGCAAGCAGGAAGGCACCCATTGAACATGCTTGACCCATACATACTGTGCTCACATTTGGCTTAATGAACTGCATGGTATCGTAAATAGACATACCTGCTGTTACGCTGCCGCCTGGAGAGTTGATGTATAAGAAAATATCTTTATCTGGATTTTCAGATTCTAGGAAAAGTAGCTGAGCCACGACAAGGTTTGCCATGTGGTCTTCCACTTGACCCGTTAAAAAAATCACGCGCTCTTTAAGCAGACGTGAGTAGATGTCGTAAGAGCGTTCGCCTCGGGAAGTTTGTTCAACCACCATTGGTACTAGCGCGTCCATAATTGGCGACATTGCATTTTTTTCTTGGTAGCTCATATTCTTATGTCCCTAAAATAAATGGCCCGGATGATGACTATCATACGGACCATTGTTAGCAGAATAGTTAACGTTAAGTCAACCTTCTACGCAAGATATTGCTTATTAAGCAGCAGGTTGTTGTTGGTTAAGTAGCTCGTTGAAGCCTACTTCTTTCTCAGAAACCTGTGCTTTAGCGATGATCGCGTCGATTGCTTGCTCTTCTAGAGCTACGTTGCGCATGTTGTTCATCATTTCTTCGTTTTGCTCGTAGTAAGCAATAACTTCTGATGGATCTTCGTATGCAGTAGCCATTTCTTCGATTAGAGCTTTAACTTTCTCGTCGTCCGCTTTTAGCTCTTCAGATTTGATTACTTCACCTAGTAGAAGACCAACAACTACGCGACGTTTAGCTTGTTCTTCGAACAGTTCACGTGGAAGCTGAGCAGCAGCTTCTGGGTTACCACCGAAGCGTTGTGCAGCTTGTTGACGTAGAACTTGGATTTCTTGCTCGATAAGCGCTGATGGTACGTTGATGTCGTTTTGCTCAACTAGACCGTCAATCGCTTGCTCTTTGATGCGGTTCTTAACAGCTTGCTTAAGTTCGCGTTCCATGTTCTTGCGAACTTCAGCTTTAAGTGCTTCAACACCACCTTCAACAACACCGAACTTAGCAACGAACTCGTCGTTTAGTTCTGGAAGTTCACGAGCTTCAACTTTGTTCACTTTGATTGCGAACTTAGCTGCTTTACCTTTTAGGTTTTCAGCGTGGTAATCTTCTGGGAAAGTCACGTCGATGTCGAATTCCATACCAGCAGTTTTACCTGCGATACCGTCTTCGAAACCAGGGATCATGCGACCAGCACCCATTTCTAGAGGGAAGTTCTCAGCTTTACCGCCTTCGAACTCTTGACCGTCGATAGAACCAACGAAGTCGATGCTTACGCGTTTGCCATCTTCTGCTGCTTCTTCAACTTCAACCCAAGTTGCTTGTTGCTTACGTAGAGTATCGATCATCTCTTCTACGTCTGCATCTTTAACTTCTGTTAGTGGTTTTTCAACAGTGATGCTCTCTAGGCCTTTAAGCTCAACTTCTGGGTAAACTTCAAAAGTTGCAGTGAAAACTAGGTCTGAACCTTCTTTGTTCTCTACAGGAGCGAAAGTTGGAGCGCCAGCTGGGTTGATTTTCTCTTTAACGATAGCTTCGATGAAGTGGCGTTGCATTACTTCACCAAGAACGTCTTGACGTACTGCTTTGCCGTACATCTTAGCAACCATTTTTAGAGGCACTTTACCCTTACGGAAACCATCGAAACGACGGTTTTTAGCGATGTTGCGTAGTTCAGCTGTTACAGCGTCTTCGATGTTTGCAGCTGGAACAGTAATGTTTAGACGGCGCTCTAGGCCCTCTAGCGTTTCAACAGTAACTTGCATTATATATAAACCTCTAAAGTGGCTCGGTTTTCCGAGCGTATGAGCGAAACTCAGAGGAGCTTACGCTTCATCCTTGTGTAGTGTTCTGTCCGAACACCTAATTTAAAATCGAGTATCGATACTGGTTGTCAGTACCGGACTAATCAGTGATATCTTCGATAAAATAACCAAAGGTATCTCCTATTAGCCTCAGGACAGAATTTTTAGACGCGACATTCTAGCGATCTGTCGCAACCCTGTCGAGCCAATAGCCACTATGTGGACATTGTCTGCGCTAAATTCTCGAATGCTGACCCATTTTTTCTTCAAAAATGCGATTCAGACACCGTCTAAGCATCGCCAGCATATCTAGAATGGGGACAATAGCGACTTTTTCAAGAGAATCGACCGGTTTTTTTATCGAAAAGCCTAAAAAGAGATCTTGCTCTTGTTTTACTCCACAGAGTTGAAAACTAAATCCCTAATCCTTCCTACAAACTATTAACATTTTCTTACGTGACCAAAGCGAAGTTGTAAGGAGTGTAAGGATGTCGCAAAAAAAACGGATTCTGCTGACATTTTTTGCTTTCTATTTCCTGTGCGCAATTATCGGTGGCCATTGGGTTTGGCAGACCAGTTATCAATCTCTACTTGATAAACACCAATCACAGCTGGAGCAGTTTTCTGGCCATATAAAAAATAAACTCGATAAGTACGCCCATATCCCAAATCTTCTCGCTAAAGATGATCCTCTTTATCAAGCGCTTCTGCACCCCAACAACAGTGCGCAACTGGAAATCACTAATCGGTATTTAGAATCCGTTAATGGCGTGATTGAAGCAGCGGACACCTACTTAATCGATCAATGGGGTACAACGATCGCGGCCAGCAACTGGCGTAAAGAGCGCTCCTTTATCGGTCGAAATTTTGCATTTCGGCCTTATTTCAAACAAGCCATTGTAGGTAAACGAAGCCAATACTACGCACTGGGCTCAACATCTGGTAAACGTGGCTACTACTATTCTTATCCCATCGTATACGCTGGCGGTGTACTTGGTGTCGTCGTGGTGAAGATGGACCTAAGTAAGATAGAGGACAACTGGCAGCAACCTAACAGTGTTTTTGTCGCCAGCGACCCATACGGAATTGTTTTCATGAGTAGCCGAAGTGAATGGCTACTCAAAAGCTTACAACCACTGACAAAAAAAGAGAAAAAGCAAGTTTGGGCAAGCCAACAATATCTTGATGCGCCAATTGAAACGCTTGGATTAGTGGGTAGTTTGGACGAGGTGCATTCTGAGCTTAAACAGGGTTACCCATACAATAAAGGAACCTTGGTAGTCTCTTCGCTGCCCCTACCCGAACTCAAACTGACTATTCGTGTGCTGTCTCCTAAACAGTCGATCGTTTGGTTCACCATGGGTTACATCTTTGTACTCACTCTAGCATTCATGGTTTTGTTTTTAATTGGTCAGCTTATCTATCACCGTCAACAGCGTCACTTGCAACTTGAACGAATTCAACAAGAAGCAAATCAAAAATTGGAATATCAAGTCATGGCACGGACTGCCGAGTTGCAAGCGGAGATCGCACAGCGTATCGATACCGAACAAACTTTACGCGTTACTCAAGACGAATTGGTGCAAGCAGCGAAACTCGCGGTGTTAGGACAAATGTCGGCCAGTATCAGCCATGAACTGAATAATCCACTTGCGGCAATTCGTAGCTTTGCGGAGAACGGCAAGCTGTTTCTAAAAAAAGAAAAATATGAGCGAGTGGAAGATAATCTCACTCGCATTTCTGCTCTCACTGACCGTATGGCAAATATCAGTCAGCAACTTCGCTCTTTCGCCAAAAAAACCAGTGGTGACGAGTTGGCTCAATCTCGACTGTTCCCTGTTATTGCCTCTGTAAAAGAACTGATGAAGCCCGCATTTAAATCAGGGCGCGTCACGTTAGAAACAAATTTGCCAGAGCATGATGTTGAAGTGCAGATCAATATTATTCAACTGGAGCAAGTGTTGGTCAATTTACTGACTAATGCGATAGAAGCACTCAAAGAGCAACAAGACAAACAGGTAGAATTATCTGTAGAACACGATGAGCACACTGATTTGGTTTGGATTCATGTTGATGATAATGGCCCAGGGCTTGGCTCTTTCTCACTTTCTGATTTATGTGAACCGTTTCTAACCACTAAACTGAACGGTTTAGGTTTGGGTCTCTCTATCTCGCAACAAATCTTAGCCAGTATGAATGGAAAATTATGTGCCCATAATCGAGAACAAGGCGGCGCTCGATTCTCATTGTGTTTACCTATCACTTCTTACAACACTGAACCATCAAAAGGATAAGATCATGTGTCAGGTGTTTTTTATTGATGATGAGGCCGATCTCAGAATCGCTATAGAACAGACCTTTGAACTGGCGGATATCGACGCCAAGTTTTTTGTGGATGCAGAATCGGCTTTAATAGCGATGCAGCAAGGAGAAGAAGCTGGCGTCGTGGTCACTGATATCTGTTTGCCGGGCATTTCTGGTATGGATATGCTGACAACTTTGACTCAACGCGATGCAAACTTACCCGTCATCATGATCACTGGACACGGTGATATTTCCATGGCTGTGCAAGCCCTTCATCAAGGCGCTTACGACTTTATTGAGAAACCTTTTGCGCCAGAACATTTGGTTGAAACGGTTAAGCGGGCGATTGAGAAGCGCAAACTAACCAATGAAAATGAAAAACTGCGCCTGTCACTTAAAGCCAGTAAAACCCTTGGTCCACGAGTTATTGGTGAAACCTCTAGCATCCAAATATTACGAGAGACCATCACCCAAATCGCCGATACCGACGCCGATATTTTATTGTTTGGTGAAACCGGTACAGGGAAAGAGTTAATCGCTCGTTCTTTACATGAGCAAAGCTCTCGCCGGAACCAAAACTTTGTCGCCGTAAATTGTGGAGCGGTTCCAGAGAACTTAATTGAGAGTGAACTCTACGGCCATGAAAAAGGCGCATTCACTGGCGCCGAAAGCCGTCGTATCGGTAAATTTGAGTTTGCACAAGGCGGCACACTTTTCTTGGATGAGATCGAGTCGATGCCTATCCAAGCCCAAATTCGTTTATTGAGGGTATTACAAGAGCGCGTGATTGAGCGTGTCGGTTCCAATGAATTATTGCCTTTAGATATTCGAGTGATTGCCGCAACAAAGGTCGATTTAAAACACGCAGCTGAAGAAGGTACTTTCCGTCAGGATCTCTATTATCGGCTCAATGTCGTGACCCTGGATCTCCCGCCACTACGCGAACGAAAAGAAGACATTCCCGCCCTCTTTCACCACTTTCTGTTGGTAGCAGCTTCACGTTATGGCAAAAGCTCACCTAGCTTGTCACCCCAAGATCTAGCGCAACTGATGAGCCATGACTGGCCTGGCAATGTTCGAGAACTCAGAAATGCTGCAGAGCGTTTTGTGCTATTGGGTAAGTTAATTCAGTTGGGAGAATCGAACCCAGTCGCTAAGTCTTCCTCAAGCCTTGCAGAGCAAGTGGCGGAGTTTGAGAGAGCAGCCATTGAAGGCGCTTTATTAGAAAACAACGGTAGTATTAAACAGACAATGTGCCAATTGAATGTGCCAAGAAAAACCCTTTACGACAAGATGCAGCGCTACCAAATAAATAAAGACCTTTACAAATAAAACACGTTCAAATAGCTGGCATTATATTCAACTTGAATCATAATTTTTAACAACGGGTTTATCATGGTTGTTATAGATATGAACGAAAAAGTGAGAATACCGATTGTTACAGATACCGTGCTCGTAGACGGTTGCTATCAAGAAGAGAGAAGATTCGGTGAAGAGCGTCGTAAAAATAAAAAGAGGTGGCGACACTATGAACGTCGAATTAATTCAGACCCGCGCAAAACTTGTTACAAGTCAATAGACGAAGAGGTGTGAATTCTCACACCTCTTTCTACTTTCTGGCTTCCATTACTTGGTAATGATCTCCGGCCCCATCAAGGTAGTAGGCAACCAAGTCGATACCCATGGTACATATGTGACGATAATTAGGAATAAGAACATCACTCCAACCCAGGGTAATGCTGCCTTCACTACGTTCATCATCGACATTTTGGCAACACCAGCGGTCACAAATAAGTTAAGACCCACGGGCGGCGTTATCATTCCTATCTCCATATTCACCACCATCATTATGCCCAAATGAATTGGGTCTATGCCTAATGCAATCGCAATTGGGAACACGAGCGGCGCAACAATGATCAACAAGCCTGATGGCTCCATGAACTGACCACCAATCAACAACAAGACGTTCACCACAATCAAGAAAGTGATGGGTCCGAGACCAGCCGAGAGCATCGACTCGGTGATCATTTGCGGGATGCGTTCTTCCGTTAAAACATGCTTCAAAATTAAGGCATTAGCAATGATGAACAGCAGCATGATGGTGAGTTTGCCCGCTTCATACAGGGTGTGTTTGGTGTCTTTATGAACAAAGGTTTGGAAGATTTTAACGAGCGCAGGTTTAGTGTTTTTCTTGTCTGCAAATGGCCCCATGTCTTTGTATACAAAGTTAGCAATAAAGAATGAGTACACAGCAGCAACCGCAGCGGCTTCTGTCGGCGTAAAGATACCGCCATAGATACCACCAAGAATGATGACGACCAACAACAAGCCCCAGCTTGCATCCTTGGCGGCATCAAAAGTTTCTTTCCAACCGACAAAAGGTTGCTTTGGAAGGTTCTTGATTCTCGCGGCAATGTAAATCGCGATCATCAACATGACACCCGCCAGCAAACCGGGAATCACACCACCAAGGAACATACGTCCAACTGACACATCCGTTGCGGCTGCATACACCACCATCACAATCGAGGGTGGGATCAAAATCCCTAGCGTACCTGCGTTACAAATTACCCCAGAGGCAAACTCTTTTGAGTAACCGTTTTTGATCATACCTGCGATAACAATACTACCTATGGCAACAACCGTTGCAGGTGAGGAACCTGACAACGCGGCAAACATCATACACGCTACAACCGAAGCCATCGCCAAACCGCCGCGGAACCAGCCTACAATGGCAATGGCGAAACGAATGATCCGCTTTGCTACGCCACCCGTCGACATAAAGCTTGAAGCCAATATAAAGAATGGAATAGCCAATAGCGTGTAGTGGCCCGCGAATGCATTAAACAGCGTTTGAGCAACTGACGCTAAAGAGGCATCCGAATGCATTAAAAGGAAAAGAACACTGGAAAGGCCCAGCGAAATAGCAATTGGCACGCCAACCAGCATAAAGCCAATTACCATCAAAAATAGAAATAAGATATCCATGGCTTATTGCTCCTTGTTTTTAGCGTCTTGCGAGGCCTTTGGAGCCATTACGTCTTCAGCGTCACTCATCTCAGCTTTAAGAGATTCGAGCTCTTCCTCCGCTTCATGTCCTGCAATCAAGCGATCGAGCTTACCAGTAGCGATTTGCCACGTGACTTGAACAAATCTAAACGTTAGTAGCGCCATTCCAAGTGGCAAAGCGAAGTAAGGAATAAAACGTGGCAGCTTTTCATAACGCTCTCCCTCATTTAACCAGTCGGCCATGAACTGGAGCATTTCAGGCATCGGAATATCGTCCGTTTCATACCACGCTCGGTCAGTAGCGAACGGATACCAGTAGTTCCAAGCGCCAATTAACAGCAAAATAGAGAAGGCTAAGCAACACATTGCTGCAAAAAGCGCCAGGGCTTTTCGTTTACCTTCCGGAACGATGTTAATAATGACATCGACACCAATATGAAAGTGTTTTTTCACACCATAAGATGCGCCAACCAACACCATCCATGCGAACATGAAAACGGTGAGCTCAAGCGCCCAAAGAATATTGTCGTTAAAGACATAACGAAAGATGACATTGGCAAAGGTCAGCAAGGTCATAGCACCCAAGAAGAAAGCAATCAAAGTCTCTTCAATGGCATCAGTGATTCGTCCAGCCTTGGCAAAAAAAGTCTGTTCCATAATTACATCACGTCGTCTGTAGGGGGAAAGAGCCCCCTCAGTTTGAGAGGGCTAAATGTGCTAGGTGTTATTATTTTTGGTTAGACGCCAAAGCGGCTTCGATTAGGTCAGAACCAATGTCTTTTTCGAACTTCTTCCATACTGGTTGAAGTGCAGTGACCCACTCTTGGCGCTGTTCTGGCGTTAGAGTACGAACCACACCACCGGCTTCGATGATATTGTTCTTATTCGCAAGGTTTACTTTGGTTGACTCAGCATTACGCTGCGCAGTTACCTCTTGAATAATGGTATTTAACTGCTCGCGCTGATCATCTGGTAGGTTTTTCCAGAAGTCGTTTGACGTCACAACTAAGTAATCCAGAATTCCGTGGTTCGTTTCCGTAATGCCATCTTGAACTTCGAAGAATTTTTTGCCGTAAATGTTTGACCAAGTATTTTCTTGACCATCAATAACCTTAGTTTGCAAGCCGCCGTAAACTTCTTTGAACGACATTTTTTGTGGGTTAGCACCTAGCTGCTCAAACTGAGCAACGAGTACATCAGACGCTTGAACACGGAACTTAAGTCCTTCAGCATCAGTTGGAGAAATGAGCGGCTTGTTGGCTGACATTTGCTTCATGCCGTTATGCCAAAACGCAATGCCTTGTAGGCCACGACGTTTCATTGAGTTTTTCAGCTTTTCACCCGCTTCCGAGTTTTGGAAACGGTCAACCGCGTCGACATCATCGAACAAGAAAGGGAGATCGAAAAGGCGGTACTTCTTGGTGAATTTCTCAAACTTAGAAAGAGAAGGAGCAGCGAGTTGAACATCACCATTCAGTAGCGCTTCCAACACTTTGTCATCATCATAAAGAGTTGAGTTAGGAAACACCTGCATACAGACTTTACCGTTCATCTCTTCGTTGACGCGCTTTTCAAGTAACGAAGCCGCGATGCCTTTAGGGTGTTTGTCCGCATTCGTTACATGGCTAAACTTGATGACCGTTTCACCCGGGTCACAATTTGCGGCAGCATTAAAACTGGTAACAGCAAGTGCAGAGACAGATAGTAGAGTTAGAGGCTTAAACATTATTATTCTCCTTGTTGAATCACATCCCATCCCGTCCATGAGTAACTAGGTGTTAGGCGATGGGTACGGATGTTAAACAAAGAGCAATTAATGGACCATGTTAAAATTTATATATATTTCAATAAATTAACAAAGCCCGTTAACATGAATCCGAAGTGTAACGAGTGAATTCCACCCAAGAAAAAGATATAAATGGGTGGGAAATGACCCATTTATGAAGAACAGCTTATCTCCATTTTCTTCCCCCATTCCGGCGGCAATTTCGCATAATCATCAAACTCGGGTTGCTCATCAAATGGGCGTTTTAACAGTTCGGCCAATCGGTGTAATTCGCTAAAGTCCCCTTCTTCCGCTTTATCAATCGCCAACTGAGCCAAGTAGTTACGCAAGATGTATTTGGGATTGGCTTGACGCATCTGTTTGCAACGCTGTTCGGTTGAAATCAGGCCCCCTAGTTCATCAACCTCTAGCTCACACCGAGCTAAGTACAGATCAAGCCAAGCTCGCGCAGCTTCTCGGTCGAGAAATAAATCGATTACGGCTTGGGAAGGCGCATTATCAAGGTTTGAGAGTGTTCTGAAGAAGCGAGTGTAGTCCGTTTTGTTCTGGTGAAGAAGCTCAAACATAGCTTCAAACAAACGCCCGTCTTCCGCTATCTTAGTTTTTAAGCCCAACTTCTCACGCATGAGGCGGCTGAACTGCTGGCTTAAATGAACTTCAAATTGACTCAACGACGATTCTAAATCTTCTCGTTCAACGAGTGGCGATAACGCATGCGCCAGTGCTGACAGGTTCCAAAGCGCAATTCTAGGCTGTTGATCAAATGCGTAACGACCCTGGTAGTCTGAATGATTACAAATGTATCCCGGCTCATAATCATCAAGAAAGCCAAACGGACCATAATCAAAAGTTTGCCCAAGAATTGACATGTTATCGGTATTCATCACGCCATGCGCAAAACCAAAAGCTTGCCAATATGCGATCATCTCGGCTGTTTTAGTCACGATGGCGTCAAACATCGCGGCATATGGTTTCTCCGCCGATGCACAATCAGCAAAGTGCCACTCAATCACCTTATCCGCCAACAGCTTCTGCTCTGCTAACTGGTTGGTGTAAAAGAAATGCTCAAAGTGACCGAATCGAACATGGGTTTCAGCCATTCGAAGTAACAAAGCGCCCGATTCCGTTTTTTCTCGATAAACAGGTGTATCACTGACCATCATACCGAGAGCACGTGTCGTGGGAACCCCAAGGCCCGCCATGGCTTCACTGCACAGGTACTCACGGATAGTCGAGCGTAATACCGCTCGCCCATCCCCCATTCGCGAGTAAGGCGTTAGCCCTGCACCTTTGAGGTGAAGATCAAACCAAGTACCATCCTGATGCTCAATTTCTGCCAACAGTAATCCACGTCCATCGCCCAAATCTGGGTTGTAAACGCCAAACTGATGGCCTGCATATTTCATCGCAAGAGGACGAAATTGTTCGAATTCACTTAGCCCAGAAAAAACCGCCAATAACTCATCGTTTTGCTCTGCTGGTAAACCAAACTGCTGTGCAAACTCACCATTCCAAGCGACCCAGCGAGTGTTGTCCAAGGGTTGTGGCTCGACCAACGTATAGAACGCTGACGGTAATTGACTAAAGCGATGGGTGAAATTGACCCGTTGCCAAATGGACATGTAGGGTTCCTTAATAAAAAGAAGTACTGTTGTGAGTATACGTGTGAATGTCCCTGTCATTCAGCCATGAAATGGACATGGGTATTTTGCGTGAATAACGCGAAGGCGGCAGGAAGGTATCAACCTGCCGCAGACCATCTCCTAAACGGAGGTATCATGTAAAAACGATCAAAGGGTTAAGCGGAAAATTCTTCACCCGTTTTTGGTGGCTGTGATGGCGTATCAAAACGAGCGCGTTCGATATCCACTACCGTTTTATAGCTCAACGATAACAATGCCAGCTGGTACGCGCCAAAAATACCATAGGCCACACCGACGAGGCTCAACATAAAGAGATTCGTAAAGTGGCTAAAGATCAGCTGACTGAGCAAGCCCGCACCCAATGGAATTAGTCCCATCAAAATGAATACTTGTTTGTTGTATGGTCTGCTCTGGTTCCACGAACGACGCAAACTGCGCGGCTGATGATCCATTGCAGTCGCTGGCAACACAAATGACCATCGCGCCATTACCCAATAGCCAGGAATGCTTGCAATCGTTGTGATAATAGCCATAGCAACAAAGTCGGCTTCACCACTTTCTGCAATGTAGATAAACGACAACACAAAGATCGGGATACCAATAACGGGCATCATCATCAGTCCAAACAGTATCCACCAGCCTATGAAACGGAATTCTCGAGCTGACAAACGAAATACATCCAACGCGGAGTGCATGTAATCGCCGACTAAATAAATTCGATGCACACGCACAGCCGCCATAGCGGCAACAAGTGGGTACAAAATAATTGTGACGAAATAAAATCCTGAGACATTGCCTTCTTGAACGTTCGCTTGATCTTGCCCCGTCATTTCAGGATACATAAAAGCAAAAATTGAGTGCACGATAATCAACGGAATACAAGCAATAACAATTGCGAGTAGATTCCTTCTGACCATCACTGCCGCTTCTCGGCATATTTCCGAAACAGAAAAGCCCTCGATAGACATATAACATCCTTAGTTCATAAAAATCGGCCCCTAGGGTAACCGCAGAGTAGAAAAATCGCTTTAAAAATAATGAGAAACACATCTCACAAGATAATGAGAACGAAACCAAAATAAATCAGATAAAAAAATAAGCCACTCAATGTGAGTGGCTTATACCGCAATTCAATACCGTTTTAGACGCGACGTCGCCAGCCTAATGTTGCAAGTAACATCAAAGCCCAATAAGAAACACTGCCGCTACCTTCAGAGTTCTTGAATGTCGTTGTCTTCAAAGAAGCAACAACCGTCACGATAACTTCACCCGTAGCAGTGGCACCATGACCGTCTGAAACCGTATATTGCAGCTTGATGCCGTCAGTAGGGCTATCCGGTGCTTGAAAACGGATTTTGCCATTCTCTACACTCGCACTTCCCACACCCGTTACGTTCTGTACACTTTCTACAACCAGTTTATCGCCGTTCACATCCGAATCATTGCTCGCTGCATCAATCAGAATACTTTCACCAACGGCAACGGTCGCCGTATCTGCAAGCGTAAGTGGCGCTGCGTTTTTCATGGTTAAATCGACGGTAGCACTGGACGTTTCATTACTAGGATCAGTCACGGTTAAACGGAATGTCAGAACCTCACCAGCTTTTGCACCTTGAGGCACCGTAAAGCTTGTGCTAACACTGGTTGCATTACCAAGAGAAACTGAAGTGCCAGCCAACTGCTCCCATTTATAACTCAACACATCACCATCAGCATCCGTACTATTTAACGCAGACAACGTGACTCGCTGCCCAACCGTCATGTCTTTATTATCAACATCAATCACAGCCACTGGCGCTTCGTTGCTGCCAAGCACTTCCACCTGCACATTCACGATTGAAGATGAGTACGCACCATCAACCGACAACAACCGATATTGGAAAGTGTCCAGACCAACGAAGTTAGCTTCAGGTTGGTACTGGTTGCCAGAGATGGTGCCGTGCTCAGGCTTCTGCACAATGTCCACATTGAACTGATACCCTACCGCCATGAAATCATTGTCCATCAGGTTCAGTTTGATTGGCGTATTTTTATTGGTTTGTAACGAATCAGATTTCGCTTCAACCAAGTTGCTCGCATCCACATTCAATAATGCTGCAAACGGAATATAAGAGAACCCGGCTTTTTCTAGACCAAACGTGCCAATCTCACTGTAATCACCAGTCCACATTACAGGTAGAGAGGCTTTTTCAGTTTTTAGCAAGCGACCGAAATCAAAGTTTGCATCAAATTGACCGCCTTCCAATTCAACGACCAATAAATGCTGACCCGCACTCAATTGGCTTGGTTGGGGGAATAAAATTCGAGATGACTTTTGGAAGTTACCTTGCTGTAAAAGCTCAGCGTTGTTTTGATTCAATATTAATCGATAGCCAATGTTTCCAGAAAATGGGAATCGCCAAACTCGATAAGTCATGTCACTTTGAGCGCTATCTCTTTGCGCGTAAAGTTGAAGACCATCAAGCTCTGTATCACTATTCAAGTCCAGTGACACCGCCAGAGTGTTACTCCCACTCGCGTACACATAACCTTGGTGAAGAGAGTTCAGCCATGCTGATTTATTTGGTTCGTTTGTATGCTCAAGAGAAAAGCTACCGCCGTTGGTGTTGCTGGCAATGTTGGAAATACGAACCCCAGTATCAAACCCTGTGATCGCTCTCAGACCCGGGGTCGATGTATCTGAAATGACATCGCCACCATTAGGGTATAAATCGTCAGCGTCACTCCTACCATCATTTTCTAACTCATTCAGACCATCAGCCTGCATGATTTGAACCTGCATCGCGCCAACATCATTAAAGCGGTTCTGGACATTGACCGACGTCGCTAGGATACCTTCAGCCGCCAATGCTCGGTCGTAACCGCTAAAGGTGCGATTTTCCAAGTAAATACGTGGACCAAACTCTTTCAAGTACGGGTCGAGATACACCAGCTTGACATCGTCGTTGTTCACAGAAATAGGCGCTGGACTTTCATGAGTTACCGTTGGTACAACAAAACCAGCAGCGTGTTTGCTCCATGCACTCATGTTCACCGGAGTGTCACCAGCGTATGAATCTCCCGGTTTCTGCGCCCATGAACCGCCACCCATCACGCCCCAAGAGCCAATCGAGGCATCACTGTTCCTTGCGTACAAATCCGGTAAGCCAAGCATTAAGTGACCAAGCTCGTGTACGATCACGCCCAACGTCGCTTGATGATCAACTTGATAGTCAGCGAACACACAATAGTCTGTGATCTTTTTACCATCTAATGTGACATCATTGTGAGAGAATTTGTGCGGCCAAATCGCAGGACGGTTGAGAACCCCTGTTGAACGATCACCCCCCGCAAAAATAAACATGACAGAGAGTTCTGACGGTTCTACGGTACCATTTTGATTGCTGTCGTAGGCCGAAAGATTAAAGTATGGATCCAGTTTTTGATAAGCCTCGGTGAAAACCGCATTCAACTTGGCGGTGCATGTCTTATCAGTCGAACTAGAGTGACAGTTAGGGTGGCTTTGTGCCACAGTCACATCTATCACACCGTCATTGGCGGTGCCGTAACTCTCAAGTGCAGGAACAACTTTGAATTTACCTTGAGAGTTTTTATCAAAGTAATCCACAACGCTTTGACCATTGGTATTAAATACGCGTTGCTCAAAATCATGCACCATTGCTTGGTCATCAAACGAAACTTGCACAACCAATAGGGGCTGCTGCTTCACCGTTGAACTGCTCATCGCCTGGTAACCTTGCGCCGAACGCAGTAGGTTTTTTCGTGCCATCGGCTCAATGGTTTTTAGAGAAGATAATTGCGGTTTAACTTGTAAATCCGGGCGAAACTTCGCCGACTCAGGTGGCTCACTCGACTGCGTTTTCACCACACCTGTCGAGATCAATATTGGCGTGTCTGACTCGCGCTGAATCTGCGCGAAAAACCAAACGCCGTCTTCCTGAAGTAAGGCATTGCCCTGCTTATCTTCAAACCAGTGGAAATCTGCCGTTCCACGTAGAATTGCCTCACTGGAGCTACCATCGCTCAACGCAATAGTATGCCAAACCGGCGATGGCGGAGTAGTTGCCATGCTCTTCCCTGCAAGAAGCGCAGTTAGCATAGCCATGGCGAGTGTGTTGAATTTCAAAGTACGACTCCATCTTTTCGATTCGTTCATTCATACCAAGCACAACAAACACAAAGTAACCCTATGGGCATAGAGTAAGACTGAGTGACTATTGACGAAGGCTGGTATCAATTCGCTCAGATAACACGACGTAGTTTGGTGTCACACTACAAAAGCGTCGGATTCCAAAACGCTGTTATGAGCGTAGCTTCTGAGAATATAAATTGAGTGAATGAATAGTATCGAAACGAAAGGAAGAAGAAATGAACTTCTACGAATTTGTAGGTAAAACTGGGCAACATTCCACATATTCTATAAATGTACGAGCACTGCTATTAATCAATGCTCGTAATGGTCGCGCGGCCATTGTTTAACGCTATATTAACCTGTAAGAACGGCGTCTTCTGGGTATTTGACCAAGGTAGGTTCAGGACGTGCCAACATGTAGGCAAGCGTGAGCGGCCCAATACGACCAATGATCATCACCACGATCATAATGTATTTACCAGGTTCAGAAAGTTCCGCAGTCAAACCGGCGGTGAGCCCCACTGTGGCAAATGCGGAAATGGTTTCAAACATAACCTTATCAAAGCTGGCCTTCTCGGTAAGCATCAATAAAAACATTGCGCTTGTCAGGATGGCTCCGCTCACAACGATAATTGCCAATGACTTAGTCACAGTTTGCCAATTTATGGTTCGCTTAAACATAACCACATGTTTCTTTTGGCGTAAAAAGGTCCACGTAGCCATAAACGCAACAGCAAATGTGGAAACTTTAATACCGCCCCCCGTTGAGGTGGAACCCGCTCCAATTAACATCAGAACAATCATGACCAGTAAGGCTGGCTGGGTAAACAACGCCAAGTCAACACTATTAAACCCTGCCGTTCGAGCACTCGCAGATTGAAAGAATGCCGCCAACCATTGCCCTGTTGCAGGTAAAGACGCCATTGTGTTTGGGTTGCTTCGCTCAAGTAACCAAAACATCATCGTTCCGACTAAGAGCAATATCGGTGTCGCAATCAGCATGATTTTGGTGTGAAGATGCAAAAAGTGGAAACCTTTGCGCCAGTTTAGCCAGATGTCACCCACAACAGTAAAACCAAGCCCGCCAAAAATGAATAGCCCCGCCAGTGTAAAGATAACCAACGGATCATTCACAAAGCTCATCATACTGTCAGAAAACAGCGCGAACCCAGCGTTGTTAAATGCAGAAATTGCATGAAACAAGGCGTAAAACATACCAGTCTGCCAGCCCATTTCAGGGACCCAGCGGATAGAGAGAAAAATAAACCCGATCGTTTCTGCAACAAGCGCGAAAACAACAATCCGCTTTACTAGTCGGTTTAGATTGACTTGCCGATCTTGCCCTAATGCTTCTTTCGCCAGCGCTTGTTGACGCAAACTCAAACGCACGCCGAACATATAGAGTAAGACCGCCGACAACGTCATCTGCCCCAACCCACCGATTTGCATTAAAAACATCAGCAAGATTTTACCCGCAAGCGTAAAGTGTTGCCCAGTATCGACAACACCAAGCCCTGTCACACTAATAGCGGACGTTGCGGTAAACAAAGCATCCGTTATCGACAGGCCCGTAACAGAAAAAACTGGCAAGGTTAGCAATACCGCAGAAGGCAGTAAAACACCGAGAAAACTGAGCAATATAATTCGCGGTTCGTTGCCTTTCGCTTTCTCTTGTTTACCATCTGGTGCGTAAAAAACACCTTTCTGATGAAAATACGTCATAGCGATTTTAATTTATTTGCGAGCGCATCTTGAGGGCCGACCACAATAATTAGGTCACCAATTTCTAGTGTGGTATTAAGGTCAGGTGCCTTGGTAATTTCTGGGCCCCGTTTAAACCCTAGCACTTGCACGCCATCGACTTTGCACAGAGCCAAATCACTTAGTGTCTTACCCATCCAACGAGAGCCAATCACAAACTCCGTCATAGCTAAGCCACTGCCTAATGGGTGGAACTCAAGAACCCGTTTATCGAGCATTTTACGCGCGACACGTATCCCCATGTCACGCTCAGGCATGATAATGTGGTCTGCGCCAATTTTTTGCAGAACACGAGCTTGGAAGCGGTCGTTGGCTTTAACCCATACTGACTTTACTCCCGCCTCTTTAGCAATCAATGTCGCAAGAATACTGGCATTGACATCCGCTCCGATGGCAATCATCACCATGTCGTAATCATCAAGTTTGAGCTCAGCAACCGTCTCTTCGTGAGTACAGTTAGCCACAACCGCCTGACTAACAAAACTGGCGGCTTCTTTAACTCTGTCTTCGTTGATGTCAACGGCTAAAACTTGAGCGCCTGAATCTTGTAACTCTTTACACACTGCCAAACCAAATCGGCCAAGACCAATAACGGCGAATTGCTTATCACCTGTTTTCATTTGTGCCCCATCTTATGCATTCATTAGCAAGCAAAAAAGTTTGCGCCCATTCCTTACCTTGTGCAAACCTGCGGACAGATAATTGACAAAAGCTTAACGCACCTTGATTCACTTTACGTGTTAAGCGTATGACACTGATTAACTTTTTTCCTCATTACCGAATAGAAACCGTCGCGATGGCTACATAATTGGATGCTTAAAAACGCAAAAAGCCGCAAGAATGCGGCTTTTAGATCATGGGATAAACTGGCTATTTTGATTCGCGCTTATCGTGCGGTTTACGTTTATTCTTAGGCACGTAATTTAAAATTGAAATTGGTACTGGCTTTCTTGGCGCAAAACCTTCAATTTCCACTCGCTCTAGCAAGTGCCCTAAACGACTTTCAATCATGCAGAGGTTCTTAAAGTCGTCTTTTGAAACCAGTGATATCGCCTCACCTTTCGCGCCAGCACGACCTGTACGACCAATACGATGTACATACTCATCCGCTGGGTAAGGTAAATCGTAGTTGATGACAACTGGCAGATTATCAATATCAATACCGCGCGCAGCAACGCCGGTTGCGACTAAGTACTGGATTTCACCCGCTTTAAACTTTTCTATTAATTCCTGGCGAACACGCTGATTACGGCCACTGTGGAATGCTTCTGCCACAATGCCACGTTTCTCAAGTTGGCTTACCAGTTTGGCTGCGCCGTGTTTAGTTTCAATAAATACCAGTACTTGCGACCAGTCATTTTCTTTAAGCAAGTGACTTAACAGCGACGACTTCATGTCTTTATCGACGGTCGTGATCCACTGTTTAATATTTGATTTTGAGGCACTGTGCTTTGCAATCGTGATCTCTTCAGGATCAATAATCGCATTTTTCGCCAAGTCACGAACAGGGTTAGATAACGTCGCTGAGAAAAGCAAACTTTGCACATGTTCTGGCATACAGTCGACGATTTTGTCGATCGCATCGATGAATCCCATATCCAACATTTTGTCGGCTTCATCAAGCACTAGCATTTCCACTTCATCAAAGTGAATCGCGCGTTGACCGTACAGATCAATCAAGCGCCCAGGCGTGCTTACCACAATATCGACACCCTCGTTCAAGGCTTGTTTTTGTGGTGCATAATCCACACCACCAAACATCGCCATTGAGCGTAATGGTAAGTTTTTACCATAAGCTTCAATACTTTGATGAACCTGAAGCGCAAGTTCGCGTGTTGGCGTTAGGATAATCGCACGAGCGCGTTTTTTACGTTGCGTTTCGCCTCGACTAAGCTTTTCTAAGATTGGCAGAACAAAACTGGCCGTTTTACCTGTGCCCGTTTGCGCTGCTGCAATTAAATTGCGGCCACGCAATACGATTGGAATGGCTTTTTGTTGGATAGAAGTGGGTTTTTCATAACCTAGCGCTTTTACTGCATCAGCAATCGATGCGCTTAAACCAAGCTTAGAAAATGGCATAGAAAGGTCTCAACAGAGGAAATGGGCGCGTAGTGTATCAGAATCCCCGTGAAGTAACAGAAGGATTCATGCGCGAAAAACTAGGAACATGATACAATCTTAGCCCAGGAAATTGGGCTGCAAACCTTTTTCTAATTTTTTCCTCACTTTGTAGGAAACATCATTAAGCGTGATTTTCCCCGTTTTGTGGCGGTCGATACCTGCATTCTGTCGATAGGCAATTGAGCCTTGTCTGAACAAAACGAAAGACGGCGGTTTACCAATCGCAGCAGGGTAGAGAATGGCCATGTAAGCATCTTCTAAGCTATTAATTTTATTTCGATAGGGCCAATAGTACGCTTTCACATAGTCAAGTTGTTCAAGCGCGCCCATTCTCGCAAGAGTCTTTGTGTTCACTCCTAATGACTCTGCGGTAGAGGGCATAAATTGAATTAACCCTGTAGCCCCGCTTCCGGAACCATTTTTGATGCTTGGACTGAAAGTTTCAGCAGTTTCAAATGCCATGCACGCCATAAGATGATTAGGATTGATCTTTAGCTCTTTACTAATACGGATGACTTTAGATTTGAACTCTGGAGAAACTTTACCTCCCCACGCTACCGCGTTCTCGGGATCTACAATCGAAGAGACCGTTGATGCGTCATGTTCTTCGACAATTTTAGAAAGTAGAGGAAGCGTTTGGCGTAGTCGATGGCTCGAACTCACCAAGCGAATTGATTTGGTAAGAAACTTGTCTTTTTTTTGGTGTAGTTTTTGGAACTTTACTAACTTATACAGTTGCTTATAAACCGTTTTCACAACGAAGCCAGATGTAGGGAACACTCCCAGAATGTAATCCATTTCCTACAAATTTAATATAAATATCAGCAATAGGAATTCTAGATGTGATCAATGTCACCATAAGAATTCTCAAATTCGATACACACCGATGTAAGTGGTCAATGTGTCTCCAACACGCTAGAAGTAAAAGTAAAGAGGCATTAAAAAGGTCTTACCAATTTTTTGGTAAGACCTAGGTTTACTGATTCTCGGATAAGCGAATGTATATTCTTACAGTTCAGCTTCCCGAACCAGTTCTGCAAGCGTCGACAAACGCTGCTCACTTTGTTTTACGTAAGGATTATTCGTATCCCAAGCATATCCAGCCAAAATCGCACTAATCATCTGTTTAATACGTGGGTTCGGGTTTTGATAGAAAATCACATCTTGCAACATGCCGTTGTACCAGCCTTCCACATAAGTGCGGAATGTGTTCACTCCCACCATTAAGCGTTGCGAGTACTCTTCTTGCCAATCAACCTTTTCACCATTCAGCTGACGAACCACGCAGTCCGCTGCAAACTCTGCCGATTTCATGGCGATAGTGACACCCGATGAAAATACAGGATCAAGAAACTCACCTGCATTACCAAGCAACGCGTAGTGCTCTGTCGCTAAACGTTTGACGTTAGCAGAATAGCCACCCAACTCGCCTGCTGGATTCGGGTAATTCGCGTTTCGCAATAAAGCAGCCAAACCCGGCTCTTCATTGGCTAACTGCTGCAACGCTGCAATCTTATCTTCTGGGTATTGTTCGAAAAATTCTGGCTCACCCACCACACCAAACGAACAAGTACCATTAGAGAATGGGATTAGCCAGTACCATACGTCGTGATTTTCAGGATGAACTGAAATTAAAATTTTGTTGCGATCGTATTCCGGCTCTTGGGGAGAGATATGATCTTCGATATGGGTAAAGATCGCTTTTCTAGGCGGAAGACAAGAAGGTTCTTCTAGCTCCAACAAGCGTGGCAAAACACGCCCAAAGCCACTTGCATCCAGCACAAAATCTGCTTCGATTTGATAAGCCTTCTTATTTGAGTCGAGCACTTCTAATCGAGACTTTTTCCCTTCAAACACTAGGTTGAGCAGCTCATGCTGATAACGAATCTCTACGCCTTGCTCTTCAGCGCTATCTGCCAATACTTTATCAAAGTTGGCACGTTGAACCTGAAACGTCGTGCCCGGTCCTGGTGTGTATTTGTTTGTAAAGTCGAACTGGGTGTATACGCCATTACGACGAAATGCAGCACCATCTTTATACTGGAAACCAAACTGCTTTACTGCATGAGTCATTCCTGCTTGTTCAACAACTTCCATACATGCAGGGAGTAGGCTTTCTCCTATGGAAAAACGTGGAAAAGTCGCTTTTTCTAGGACAACAACATCTATGCCACGCGATTTTAATAACGCAGAAACGGTTGAACCTGATGGCCCCGCTCCTACGACAACAACTTGCTTGAGCTCTGTTTTCATTCTGAATTTAGTTTGCTTGTAGTTTTAATAATGTATGACCAAGGCCAATATTGTCGGTTCTTTCAACGACAGATAAACCTGCCGCTTCGACAATTTCTAAGAAATCATCACTGCGATAAAAGCGACTATTACCGTTAGCTAAACAGGTAAAATAAAGAGAAGTGGCATTAAGGCTATAGGAAGCTCCCGCGTATTTTTGAGCATCCCAAAACAGCTCCAATACGTAAATAGTATCTCCCTTCGTTAACTGGGCTTTAACTTTTTTAAGGATATTGAGGATCTCAATTGGGGAAAAGCAATCCAAGAACTGGCTCATCCACCAAACGTCAGCATGCTCCGGCAATGTTTGTGCTTTATCAAGCATGTTTGCAGGGTATGGACGTACACGCTCGACGAACTGGTTTTCTGAAACATTCTTCATCGCTACTTCTAATTGCTGTGGTAAATCAACAATCGTCACTTGAACGTCAGGGTCATGTTTACAACACTGAATCGCCCATTTTCCCGTATTTCCGCCAATATCCACAAGATGCTTTGGCTTGCTTGCAAATACTTCTTTAAGCAGAAGTGGGAACGAGCGATCCGAATAGAAATGATCGAACTTAAACCAGCTCTGTTTGGCTTGTTCTGGTAACGTCGATAGACCTTGATAAATGGTCTCCCAATTGCCCAACTCTTTCAAACCTGACGGTTTACCTTCTTGAATTGCTTCCGTCAAATGCATCATCGCGGCGTAACAAACATCTGCCGTAAAATCCATGTTTGCATTCGTCATACCATCATGAAGAAGGTAAAAACCAAGGTTTGCAAGCGAATAGTTAGGTCGTTCCCATAAAACAATATGCGCACTAATCGCCATATCCAACAGTACTTTAACACCATATTCTGATACTCCCGTTTTCTCGGCAATATCTGTGGCACTCATGCCTTGAGCGCCAGCGCTGTCTAAAGCGGCTAAAATACCTAAATCTCGAAGCGTTTTGGCGGTCTGGAACACGATTGGTGCAAAAGATAACTTCTGAGCTTCTGTCTTCGCTTCAAAAGCATTAAAAGGGTCATTATTTTGATTTAACACGGAAAAACCTAACTGCAATTAATAGTTTTATTGTTGAGATTGATTGCCCAACAATGCAATAGCTCGCTGAATATCAACATTCAAGTTGTTTACCCAACGATTGTAATTGCGGTGGATTTTGCCATCACTTGCTTTGAGATTTACTGAGTTGAGATAAATAATTGAGTAATATTTATTATTGTATGGGATTTTTACTTCTGCAGAGTGGTTACGAACGTGGATTTTTGCAATAAGAACACCAGGGCTTACTTCTTCGATCGTCCAGCCTCGGTTAGTTGCTGATTGCACTATGGCCATTTTTACTTGTTTATTTTGAAGATCATAAGCAACTGGAGTATCCTCCACATTCATTACAGGTTGTACTCGTCCACAACCAACAAGAAGCAAAGTTAATAATAACGAGACATACAGCTTAAAACGCGACATGATAATTTCCTTTTTATTGTGAATTTGGGTCAACCCCAATTTGTATCGAGCTGTAAAATAAACAATTTAACCCAATATGCCAAACTCGAAGATCAACATTTCGTTCAATATTGATGCGTGGACAGCGAATTCATTCGGTTTATCCGAATCCAATGAATGGAAACAATGGGCAACAGAGATAAAATGGCCAGAAGATGGCAAAATCAATGTTGCAAATATTCCTGCGATGATGCGCAGAAGAATGAGCCCACTCAGTAAACTGGCGGTACAAACTGCAATCGAAATGCTTAATCAACATCAAGTTGATTACCTTGTATTTTCAAGCCGTCATGGTGAACTGCATCGCAGCGTCGCACTAGTTGAAGATATAATTAATGGAGAAGAGGCGTCTCCGATGGCTTTTTCTCAATCGGTGCACAATACCGCCGCAGGGCTTGCCACTATCGCAACTAAACAACCCATTCCCCTAACTTCTATCGCTGCGGCAGAAAACACATTCCAAAGCGCAATATTAGAAGCATGGCTGTTTTTGTCCGACAATCCTGACAAAAAAGTACTGCTTGTTGATTTTGATGAGCCTATGCCTGACTCTTATTTAGAATATGAAAACCAACAATACCAAGGGTTTGGACTTGGCTTAATACTTTCTCATGGAGACAAGTTCGCGATACAAAGCTCCATAAACGCAGAACGTTCCGGTCATCCTCTTCCTCAAGGTTTAGTATTTTTGCAACAATACTTGTTAGATAAAAGCCAGTGGACTATTTTCGCTCCGCAACAAGCTTGGGAATGGCACAAAAAATGACTCGCTTAAATCAGTATTGGCGTGTGCTAGCAACAGGCTTTTGTTTTTCAGTATTTGGGTTAGGTGGTTTAGTACTGAGTTTCATTGTTATTCCGACCATTCGTATTTTTGTTTCAGACCAAACGGAACGCGAATATAAAGTTCAGGGTGCGATTCGATATTCATTCAACACATTTTGTAAATTGATGAAGCTAAGTGGCGCAATCGATTATCAAATTATTGGTGCCGATATTCTTCAACAAGATCGTAATTGTTTAATTGTTGCCAACCACCCTAGTTTAATCGATTACGTTCTCATTGCTTCACAATTAAATCGCTGCGACTGTTTAGTAAAATCGGCAATATGGTCGAATCCTTTTATGAAGCACATCGTAAAAGCAGCCGGATATATTCCCAATGAAGCACCGGATGATTTATTAGCACTTTGTGATGAGCGATTTAACAAAGGCAACGTGTTGCTTATATTTCCTGAAGGAACAAGAACAACACCAGGTGTAGAGCCGAAATTACAACGCGGTGCAGCACAAATTGCGGTAAGAACAGAACGAGATTTAAGAGTTGTCCATATTACGGTAACGCCAAGTTTCCTCACAAAAGAGAAAAAATGGTATCAAGTACCGGCAACAAAGCCCTTTTTCAGGGTTGAAGTTAAGGATAAAGTTGAGATTACCCCCTTTATAAAGCAAACTACGTCGCCGACAATAGCGGCGCGACGCTTACAACAGCACCTAGCTGAAAACATTTTTCCAGAAAACTTTTATTAATAAGCAGGTCCCAGTGGAACAGTTACACAACGACATTAAGCAACTTATTATTGATGCTTTAAACCTTGAAGATTTAACCGTAGATGATATTGAAACGGATGCACCACTTTTTGGTGATGGACTTGGCTTAGATTCTATCGACGCGCTTGAGCTTGGACTCGCAATAAAAAAACAATACAACATCGTTATTGATGCCGACGACTCAAATACGCGCGAACACTTTGCGTCTGTAGCAAATCTAGCGAAATACGTTTCTTCTCAAACTAATGAATAAGTTGTAGGTATATTCATGACTGATGTAAATAAAGATCAAGTATTTGAACAAGTTAAAGATGCGCTTGTTGAGCTGTTCGAAATTGATGCAGCCGACATTCAATCAGATGCGCACTTATACCAAGATCTCGATCTTGATAGCATTGACGCCGTTGATTTGGTCGTACACCTACAGAATGTCACTGGCAAAAAAATCAAGCCGGCAGAGTTTAGTACAGTAAGAACCGTCGACGATGTGGTTAACGCTGTTACTGAGTTATTGAAGGAAAGTTAATGCGCCAATTGCTGACTGGTCTGTCTGCAATTGTACTGCTTGCCTACCCCTTCGCCGTCTATTTCGGTATAGATAAATTTGGCTTGAACTTAGTTGGGGGCTTGTTAATTGCTGCGTTACTTTTGCGTGTTTTCGTCGCAAATAAGACCCCACTAAAAGAGTTTAAGTTCTTAGCGCTCGTTACGGGCGCTGTTGGCATTGTCCTAATTACGCTTGGCATGGTGTTTAAACAACATGGGTGGCTTCAGTTTTACCCTGTCGTTGTCAATGTATGTATGCTGTGTGTATTTGGACTGAGCTTAAAACAGCCGCAATCGATCATAGAGAGGCTTGCTCGCTTGCAAGAACCCGACCTTCCGGCTAGTGGCGTTGCTTACACTCGCAAAGTGACGATGGTTTGGTGCGCCTTTTTTACGCTCAACGCTGCCGTTGCACTCTATACCTGTTTCCTACCAGTAAAAATATGGACGCTTTATAACGGCCTCATCAGCTACTTACTTGCTGGTGGCTTGTTCGCTGGAGAATGGATCGTGCGCCAATTTGTTCGAAAGGAACACTAATCGTATGAATACAACGTATTCGAGCTTTACCTCCCTAGCGACCTTGTTCATCGCAGAGAGGTCTGAGCAATCCCCTGTCTCTTACGATCGCGACACGGTTATCACGTGGGGTGATTTCCAGCAGCACGTCGCAACACTTGCTCAGCAGTTAGAAACCCAACCAACGCAAAACATTGCGTTGTGTTTTGGCAGCAGCTACCTGTTTGCCGTTGGCTTTTTTGCTTGTTGTTATGCAGGAAAATCCATTGTATTACCTGGTAATTACCAACCAGAAGCACTCAAAGAGCTCAGTGAGCACTACGATTTGTTGCTGCATGATGCCGATGTCTCGGCTCCAGAACTCGTGAGCTCGCTTTTGATCGAAGCTCAATCATTGCTAGAAACCACCGTGATTAGCGAGCCAGAGGCCAAACAACCTTATTTTTGGCGTGAATTAAACCTGGCAGAAATACCAGTAACGCTATTTACTTCGGGTTCAAGCGGCACACCAAAAGCCATTGCAAAAACGCTGAAACAGCTCGATATCGAAGTTGCTATTCTAGATAACCTGTGGGGCGACACGGTTGCCAGCACACGCGTTGAAAGCACCGTTTCTCATCAACACATTTACGGCTTGCTGTTCCGCGTATTGTGGCCTTTGTGCTCCGCACGTCCATTTTCAGCACACAACCTTGAGTTCCCAGAACAAATTGTCCATCACGCTGATGCTGACACCACGCTAGTAAGCAGCCCTGCGTTACTAAAACGACTCAGTGAAGAGCACAATCCGGTTGCGATTCGGTGCGTATTTTCTTCTGGTGGTCCCTTGCCAAACCAAGCCGCGCAGCACAGCCAGTTGTTGTTTGGGTCATTTCCTATTGAAGTTTTTGGCAGCACAGAAACCGGCGGCATCGCTTACCGTCAGCAGCACGAAGCCAGTACTCCCTGGACGTTATTCCCTGGTATTGAAGCCGAGCTTAACCATGAAAATTGTTTAAAGCTCCGCTCGCCACACATTGATGAAAACACTTGGTACCAAACTGCGGATGAATGCTATTTCCATGATAGTATTTCTTTTGAATTGCGTGGACGCACTGACCGAATCGTCAAAGTCGAAGAAAAGCGTATTTCCCTTGTCGAAGTGGAAAAACGTTTAGAGCAATTGCCGTGGGTTCAAGAAAGCGTGGTGATCCCAATGGAAGAATCTGGTCGCCTCACGTTAGTCTCGATCATCGTACTTAACGATCAAGGCAGCGATGTGCTTAATGAACTTGGTAAAGGCAAATTTTGGCTTGAGCTTCGCAAGGCACTGCGCAATTGGCTAGAACCGATCGCTATCCCGAGAAAATTCCGAGTGGTCGACGAAATTCCATTGAACAGCCAAGGCAAACGCCAAGTTGCTGAAATTGAAAAACTATTCCAATAAAGCTAGTAACATGGATAAAAGAAAACCAACTATTCAGAATATTGAAGTGAGTGACCATACCGCGGAGCTGTCGCTGCGAGTGGATGCTGACATCTTAGATTTCCAAGGTCATTTCAATCACTTCCCTCTTTTACCCGGCGTCACTCAAATTGATTGGGCGCTGTTCTACGCCGTTCAATATTTGAATACTCCCAAGGTATTTAAAGGAATGGAAGTCATCAAATTTCAAGAGCCGATTCTGCCAAACGCCGACGTTTGCCTCTCACTCTCTTGGGACAATGAGCGTGAGAAATTGACCTTTAAGTACACATCGAAAAACGGTGAAACCTTGGTGACTCACTCGTCAGGAAAAATGAAACTGGGTGAGTCACGTGAGTGATTATCGCCCCTGCTTTTTAATTCCTTGCTACAACCACGGCAGCACAATTGCAGACGTGGTTGCGTCGTTATCCTCTTTCGCTTTGCCAGTGCTGGTCGTGGACGACGGCAGCAATGAAGACACCAAACAAGCGCTTTCTGCTTTGAGCAAGCAAGGACAGATAAAACTGATTAGTTTGAGCGAAAACCAAGGTAAAGGTGGCGCGGTGATGGCTGGCCTACATCAAGCTCACCAACTTGGTTTTACGCACGCCATTCAAATCGACGCAGACGGTCAACACGACCTAGAAGCATTGCCGAAATTGCTCAGCGCCAGCGAAACAAAACCAGATAACCTGATTTCGGGCCAACCGATATACGACGAGAGCGTACCTAAATCCCGTTTGTATGGTCGCTACGCTACGCACGTGTGGGTGTGGATAGAAACCTTGTCACTATCTATCAAAGACAGCATGTGCGGTTTTCGCGCCTACCCAGTGGCGAAAACGGTCGCCGTGTTGAACAAGTACAACATCGGCAAACGCATGGATTTTGATATCGAAATTCTAGTGCGAATGTATTGGGAAGGCGTCGACATTGATTTTGTTCCAACGCGCGTGATCTACCCTGAAGGTGGCATTTCCCACTTCGACGCATTGTGGGATAACGTCAAGATAAGCTGGATGCACACTCGCCTATTTTTTGGCATGTTGCCGCGCATTCCTTCGCTACTCGCCAGAAAGCGCAGTCACACAGACGACAGCAATGCCCACTGGTCGAAACGAAAAGAACAAGGCACGATTTTAGGCATCAAAACCTTGCTCGCGGTTTACCGCTTGTTCGGTAGAAAAGCGTTCGACCTGATTTTAAAATTAGTCATGCGCTACTACCACTTCACGGGTAAATCTGCCCGTGAAGCGTCTGAGATTTACCTGCAAAACTTACAGCACTACGCAGCGCAGCAGAACATCGCACTGCCAAAGCAGTTGGACAGCTATCATCATCTGCTTTCCTTTGGGCGTACCATGCTCGACAAACTGGCAGCATGGCAAGGTGACTTTAACGTCGATAACCTAACCATTCACGGCCAGCATCATTTCGAAGAGATGGCGCAGAAAAAACAAGGCGTGCTCATTTTAGGCTCGCACCTTGGCAATATCGAACTCTGCCGTGCGCTTGGTCGTCGACACTCTCATGTCAAAATCAATGCCTTGGTATTTACCCAACACGCTGAACAATTTAATGCGGTAATGAAGGCGGTAAACCCAAATTCGGAACTGAATCTGATTCAAGTCAGCTCAATGGGACCAGACACCGCGATTCTGCTTCAACAAAAAATCGAGCAAGGCGAATGGGTGGTGATCGTTGGCGATCGCACTTCCACCAGCAAAGAAAATCGTGTCGTTTGGGCAGATTTTCTTGGTAAACCAGCGCCATTTCCGCAAGGCCCATTCATGCTAGCCTCGGTATTAAAAGCGCCGGTTTACCTACTCTTCGGCCTACGCGACGACGAAGCAAACACTCCGCATTTTAATGTGTACTTTGAACACTTTAGTGACCAAATCACGCTACCGCGCAAGGAGCGTCAGCAGGCACTAGAACACGTTGTTCAACAGTACGCACAAAGATTAGAACACCACACACTGCAAGCGCCGTTACAGTGGTACAACTTTTTTAACTTCTGGACTTTAAGTAATCAGCCACATGACAAACAACAATAATCACAACATCACTTTTGGTGCCCAATCTTTAACCATCGAAGATGTCGTTGCCATTGCTCAAGGAGCAAAGGCAAACATGAACACCTCGCCAGAATTTACCGCGAAAATTGATCGTGGCGTGGCGTTTCTGGAACGATTACTGAAAGAAGAAGGCGTTATTTACGGCGTGACTACGGGTTACGGCGATTCATGTACTGTGGCGATTCCACCCGCTCTTGTGGATGAACTTCCGTTGCACCTTACGCGCTTCCATGGCTGTGGCTTAGGTCAAATCCTTTCTCATGAGCAAGCTCGCGCGGTGCTGGCAACACGTTTATGTTCATTGTCGCAAGGCGTATCTGGCGTGTCTCACGATCTGTTGAACCAAATCGTTACGCTTATCAACCACGACATTGCGCCGCGTATTCCACAGGAAGGCTCGGTGGGCGCAAGTGGCGATTTAACGCCTCTGTCGTACCTAGCGGCGACCTTGATTGGCGAGCGTGAAGTACTTTACAAAGGCGATGTGCGATCAACACAAGAAGTGTTTGCAGAGCTGGGCATTGAGCCAATTCGCCTAAAACCAAAAGAAGGTTTGGCGTTAATGAACGGTACATCCGTGATGACTGCTCTCGCCTGTCTTGCCTACAAACGCGCAGAATACCTAGCGCAGCTGTGCACCAAGATTACCGCAATGGTCTCTGTGGGTATGCAAGGTAACGATTTCCACTTTGATGAAGCGTTGTTTGCGGTAAAGCCTCACCCTGGTCAACAGCAAGTTGCGGCTTGGCTGCGTGATGATCTCAATGCTGAACGTCCGCCACGCAATAGCGACCGACTGCAAGATCGTTACTCGCTGCGTTGTGCGCCACACGTAATTGGCATGGTGCAAGACTCACTGCCTTGGCTACGTCAATTGATTGAGAATGAACTAAATAGTGCCAACGACAATCCAATTATCGATGGCGACAACGAGCGCGTTCTGCACGGCGGTCACTTCTACGGTGGTCATATCGCAATGGCGATGGATACGTTGAAAGTGAACATTGCCAACTTAGCTGATTTGCTGGACCGTCAGATGGCGCAACTGATGGATTACAAGTTCAATAACGGCCTGCCGTTTAACTTAACCGGTGCAGAAGGCGAGCGTAAACCGATCAACCACGGCTTTAAAGCGGTTCAGATTGGTATCTCAGCTTGGACGGCAGAAGCGTTGAAAAACACCATGCCAGCGAGCGTTTTTTCTCGCTCAACCGAGTGTCACAACCAAGACAAAGTGAGCATGGGCACCATTGCGGCTCGTGATTGCTTACGCGTTCTTGAGTTAACAGAGCAAGTTGCTGCGGCTTCACTCCTAGCAAGCGTTCAAGCGGTTGAGATTCGTCGCCGTCATAACGAATTGGACGAACACCACATGAGTCAGAGTTTGCGAGTAATTCGTGATGCCGTACTGAGCGAGTTTGAATTTGTGATTGAAGATCGCCCATTGGAACAAGATTTGCGTCATTTCATTGAACGCATTCAGCAACGTCATTGGCCACTCTACGCGGAGGTATAATGCAAGAGCAGGTTCTCTACCCATTAGAAGCGGAGGTGACTATGGTCACCTCATTCCAAGATGCTGACCCGATGGGCGTGATATATCACGGCAACTTCTTTCGGTATTTTGAAGAAGCGCGTCGTGTGCTGATGGAGAAGATCCAATACAGCTATCGCGATATGCAAGACTCTGGGTACATGTGGCCGATCATCGACACGCGCGTTAAATACGTCAAGGCGATTCCGTTTAATCACACCATTCGCATTACCGCGCAACTCACTGAGTGGGAAAACCGCTTACGTGTGGATTACGTGATTTACGACGCCGAAACGAATCAACGTATGTGCAAAGCGCATACAACGCAAGTCGCCGTATCCATTGAAAAGCAAGAGATGTGCTTTGTGTCTCCAGCAGTCTTTTTAGATAAAGTAGAGCAATGGCACAACCATGGGAGCCGGAACTAATGCAAAAGTGGTTACTCTCTTTTTTGTTGATATTTTCTGTTCCAGCACTGGCCACACCGACAGCAAACGTAACGGATTTGGCATCGCTTCAACAGCAGTTGTCTCAGCATGAAATCGTACGCGGAGATTTTACGCAGCAGCGTCATCTGGAAATGTTTAGTCAACCTTTAACCTCTAAAGGTCAGTTCACACTGAGCAAAACACATGGCTTGTTGTGGCAACAAACAGAACCTTTCGCAGTCAATTTGGTATTGACGGAAAACAAACTTCGTCAGACTTTTGCCGACCAAGCTCCGAAAACGATCTCTGCAGAAGAAAACCCAATGGCGTTCTACTTTAGCCATGTGTTTTTATCCGTGTTCCACGGGGATACTTCTGCACTGCAAGAACAATTCACACTCGATTTTTCAGTTGAGAACAATCAGTGGCAGCTCGTTTTAGTGCCCAAACAGTCGCCATTAAATGCGGTGTTTAAAGCCATCACCCTTTCCGGTAAAACGCACATTGATCGCCTAACCCTACAAGAGCTGCGCGGCGATAAAACCGAAATCACGTTTACGAACCAGACCTCTCTACCTCAGGAACTCACGGATGCCGAAGACGCTCAATTCCGTTTCTAAACTCAGTCTCGGCACTCACACCTTTGCTCTGGTTTGGCTCAATCTCGTTGTTTTAGCGGGCGCGTTGCTACTCAAACAATGGGTTTGGAGTGCAGAATCTCCGATTGAGACCAACATTTTAAAACTGCTGCCGAAGAACCAACAAAACCCGGTGGCTGAGCAAGCCTTTGAGTCGGTCTCGGCAAGTATGAGCGACAAAGTCATTTTCGTGATCACAGCGCCGGACAAAAATGCCCTTTTTGCAGCGGCCGCTGAATTTGATAAGGGGTTACACCAAAGTAATCATTTTCGCGATGTGGTAGGAAAAATCTCACCTCAAGAACAGCAAGCTTGGGCGAGTTACTACTTTAAGCACCGCTTCCAATTGCTGACGCCTGAACAACGAGAGCGTTTAAGCCAAAATCCAGAACAGCAAGTGCAGCATGTGATTCAGTCGCTGTACAACCCGTTTTCTGGGGTGACTGGGCAAGAGTTACAAAATGATCCTTTCTTGCTATTTCGTGATTATTTAAGCCAAGTTCCCCAGCAATCGTCCTCTTTCCGATTGGATAACGGCTATCTGTCCGTCGAAAAAGACGATGCTCAATACTTGCTTATTACTGCCGAACTAAAAGACTCGCCTTATAGCCTAACTGGGCAGCTTGCAGTCCCTGATATTCAAGCGCTAGAACAAAGCGTCGCGCAGAAATATGGCGCTGAAGTCGCACATACTGGCGTTCTATTTTACGCCGACTTTGGTACGCAAAGTGCAAAATCGGAGATCAGCACCATCGGTGTATTCTCTCTACTCGGTATCATTGCATTGTTCTTGCTGGTCTTTCGGAGTGTGATGCCGCTGTCTCTGGCACTGCTTTCCATCACCATTGGTTTGCTCGTTGCGTTGTCAGTGACAACGTGGATTTTTGGAAAAGTCCATCTGTTCAGTTTAGTGTTTGGCGCAAGTTTAATCGGCGTGTCTATCGACTACGCATTCCACTACCTAACCGAACGTCTTGCGGCGGGAAATGAATGGGATAGCGAGCAAGGATTAAAGCATATTTTCATAGCTATCACACTTGGCTTAATCACCAGCTTGATCGGCTATTTGGGCATGTTAGTGGCACCGTTTCCTGGTTTGCAGCAGCTTGCTCTGTTTTCATCCATTGGTCTGATTGCCGCTTACGTCACCGTGGTGGCTTGGTATCCGATACTGGCTCGTAACCCATCGCGATCCATTTCGACATTACCGGGACAATCACTGTTGGCGAAATGGTTAACGCTTTGGAATCAACCTCGAATTAAAGTCGGATTGCCGATGTTATGTGTGGTTGCGAGTGGCTTTTTCTTGCTGCAATTGAACTACGATGACGACATTCGTCTACTGCAAACGATGCCGAACGATCTCAAGCAGCAAGAAACCTTGATTACGACGCTTAGTGGCATGCAATCTTCGCAGCAAATGTTGGTCGTTACCGCCGACGATGACGAAAACCTAATGAAAAAGCTGGAGTCTTTGACGCCAACATTAGAAGCGTGGAAAGCGGACAGCACCATCGAAAGCTACCAAAGTCTGAGCCGCTACTTGAGCTCGGTGGAGCGTCAGCAACAAGACTATCAATTGATTCGCGATCTTTACGCGACACAATCCAGCCCACTAGCTTCCGGACTGAGCTTAAGTAAAAAGCCTAAAATGGACGCCGACTTTATCCCTGTCACGGTTGATCAGTACTTGCAAAACCCAGTATCAGCGCCTGTGCGTTTTCTCCATTTGGGTAAGATCAAAGGAAAATCGGCAACGGTAGTGGTGTTAAACCAATTGCAAGACTCCGCCGTTGTTAAGGCATTTGCCAAATCGCAGTCTGATGTTGTTTATCTAAACAAAGCTGAGGAAATATCCGCCCTATTTGGTGAATACCGAATCAAAATCATGGAACTATTGGCAGCCGCCAGTGCTGTGATCTTTCTGGTATTAATCAAGCGGTACGGTCTGCAACACAGTTGCCGAGTTTTACTGCCATCATTGATTGCTTGCGCCTGCGGTCTGGCAACGGCAGTCGCGATGGGAACAACATTAAACCTATTCAACTTGCTTGGCTTGGTGCTCATTCTTGGTATCGGGATCGATTACACTCTGTTCTTTGCCGAGAAAGCCCGCAGCGTGAGCACACTATTGGCGATCACCCTTTCGGCAATAACCACTGTGCTGTCATTTGGGTTGCTATCACTCAGCCAAACTCACGCGATTCACAGTTTCGGCATTACGGTGTTAAGTGGTATTTTTGTTGCTTGGCTGCTCTCTCCGATTGCGATTAAAACAGAGGAAACGACGTCATGATTTTTAACCATGCTTTTCGCTGCGCGACGTTAATCGTACTGAGTCTGTTTTTAAGTGCATGCAGCTTGGTCCCTCACCAATCGACGCCTCTGGTCGACATTGCCGAGCACACCCAAGTTAGCTTGCCCACTCCCGCAAGCTTGGGCTATCAGTTGTCTGCCAGTCAGTTAATTACGGCTTCTTGGGCAATAGATGGTAAAACCACATCTGAGCAACTTCCGGTACAACTGCAAGTGATCAACAACGAAGTGGTGCTGGCAGGCTTCTCATCCTGGGGGACGAGAGTACTCTCACTGTCTTACGATGGAGAACAAATTCAAACCGAAGTGCTCAACGGTTTACAAGGTTCGCTACCGCAGCCAGAACAGGTATTATTTAACCTGATGATCACGCTCTGGCCGAGTTCCGCTTGGGAAGGGTCGTTAAATGAGGTAAGGTGGCAAATTATTGATAAAAATAATTCTCGCGCCATCTTTGATAGCGACGGTGAAAAGATCATTGAGATTCAATACAGCTCTTCTAACAAGTTAGATGGTAAGATTGATTTTCACCACCTCAAGCATCAGTTTTCAATTTCTATTCAAACACTGCAACATCAGATTAATTAAGAACAATTTAGAATAACAATATGCCTATTCGCTCTTCTCAACCTTTGTATATTCAGGCCTGTGGCTTTCACTCTGCCATGGGACAAGATGATGCGCTCATCCACCAGTGTTTATCAGGAGCGAAGCCATCCAACATGGTGGTTGACCAAGATATTTTAAATTCAGGCCGCCAAACAGTAATCGGTCGAATCGCACAGGCGTTACCGCAATTACCACCCGTACTCAGCCAGTTTGATACGAGAAACAACCGCCTCGCACTTTCGGCTTTGCAGCAAATCGAAGGCGACGTGCGTGACGCCATTGCTAAATATGGTCGTGACCGTATCGCAGTCGTGATCGGCACCAGCACATCTGGCATTTCAGATGGCGAAATCGCATTTGGTGAAAAGCTGGCAAAGGGTAATTTTCCTGCCGACTACCATTACACCAAACAAGAGCTTGGCAACTGCAGCGATTTTATTGCCGCCTACTTTGATTTGAGCGGCCCACATTACTCAGTTTCAACCGCCTGCTCTTCTAGTGGTCGTGTTTTTTTAACCGCGCAACGCCTGATTCGCTCTGGCATTGTTGATGCGGTCATTGTGGGTGGTGTGGATACCATTTGTCGCCTAACACTAAACGGCTTTAACGGTTTAGAAGCTCTATCCGATACCCTTTGTAAGCCGTTTGACCAACATCGCAACGGCATCAATATCGGTGAAGCAGCAGCATTAATGTTGCTAAGCAAAACACCTGCGCCCGTTGCTCTTCTCGGAGCTGGCGACAGCTCAGACGCACACCATATTTCCGCACCACATCCAGAAGGGTTAGGCGCAGAAGAAGCGATGAAAAAAGCGTTGGCCAATGCAGGACTTACAGCGCAAGACATTGGTTACATCAACGCACATGGCACAGCAACGCCGTTAAACGATGCGATGGAAAGCAAAGCCATTCATCGCTGCTTTGGAGACTCCGTTCCCGTAAGCTCGACAAAGCCACTTACCGGACACACATTAGGCGCAGCAAGTGCTACGGAAGCCGCGATTGCTTGGCATATTCTCAAGTACAACCTTGATTTGCCAATACAACACTGCGAAACCAAAGCAGACGATATCCATATATCGTTAGTTGAGACGCCAACCAAACTGGGTAACAAAGCGATTCTCAGCAACTCTTTTGCTTTTGGTGGCAATAACATTAGTCTTATTTTTGGTTACGCTCATGACTAAACTTCCTCCCATCGAACAACTTTTGCCACACGACAAACCAATGATCTTGGTTGATCGTGCTTTGGATGTTCAACAAGATACGATTCACTGCCAGGTTGATATCGCAGAACACAACCCGTTCTTCGACTCGACCTCTCAAACCGTGCCAGCTTACGTTGGCATTGAGTTTATGGCGCAATCTGTCGCGGCGTGGTCTGGTTACCACGCATTAATGAAAGAACAAGCGCCACCGATTGGCTTTTTGCTTGGTAGCCGTCGATACACGTCTGAATGCGATACGTTTTCTCGCGGACAGGTGCTCGATGTGTATGCTGAAAAAGTTATGGAAGATAACGGTATGGCGGTTTTTTCAGCCCGTATTGAGCTACAAGGAACTGTTGTAGCGACTTGCCAATTGAACGTTTACGTTCCATCAGAAGAAAAATTACAAGAAATGAAAATCAGGAGTCAACAATGACCCGACAAGTCCTCGTTACAGGTGCCAGCAAAGGCATCGGCAAAGCCATTGCCGTTCAATTAGCCAAAGATGGTTTCCAAGTCATTGTCCATTACATGGGCGATCAACAAGGCGCGCAAGACACCCTAAACACCATCGAACAGCATGGTGGTAGCGGTCGTCTTATCCAATTCGACATCAGTGACCGTGCAGATTGTCGTGAGAAGCTAGAAGCCGATATCGCCGAACACGGCGCTTACTATGGCGTCGTAAACAACGCTGGCATCACAAAAGATACCGCTTTCCCTGCGATGACCGAAGAAGAATGGGATGGTGTGATTCATACCAACTTAGATAGCTTCTACAACGTTCTTCACCCTTGTGTTATGCCAATGGTGCAAAAGCGCAAAGGCGGCCGAATTGTTACGCTTGCATCAATCTCTGGCCTAATGGGGAATCGTGGTCAAACTAACTACAGCGCAGCGAAAGCGGGCGTAATTGGTGCAACAAAATCACTCGCGCTTGAACTGGCAAAACGCAAAATCACCGTCAACTGCGTTGCTCCAGGGCTTATCGACACAGGCATGGTAGACGAACACGTGAAAGAACACGCGATGCCGCAAATTCCTCTGCGCCGCATGGGAGAGCCAGAAGAAGTTGCTGGTTTAGTCAGTTACCTTATGTCTGACATCGCAGGCTATGTAACTCGCCAAGTCATTTCGGTAAACGGAGGCCTAGTATGAGCCGTCGAGTTGTTGTAACCGGAATGTCGGGCGTGACTGCGTTTGGTAACGATTGGCAATCTGTCGAACCAAAACTGCGTGACTGCCAGAACGCGACGCAATACATGCCTTCTTACGAACAGTATGAAGGTTTGAACACCAAGCTCGCGGCACCCATTTTAGATTTTGATCTGCCAAAGCACTACAAGCGCAAGCAAGTACGCGGCATGGGCCGTGTTTCCAAATTAGCGACCGTCGCAACAGAAAACGCACTAAGCCAAGCAGGTTTGATTGGTAACGACGTACTCACCAATGGTCAAACGGGTATCGCATACGGCTCATCAACAGGCAGTACTGACGCAATCGGCGCATTTGGTGTCATGCTGAATGAGAAAACCACTAAAGCGATCACCGCAACGACTTACGTGCAGATGATGCCACATACCACGGCGGTGAACGTTGGTCTATTTTTCGGTTTGAAAGGCCGAGTGATCCCAACCAGTAGTGCATGTACCTCCGGCAGCCAAGCAATCGGCTACGCCTACGAAGCGATCAAACACGGCTACCAAACGGTCATGGTTGCTGGTGGCGCTGAAGAATTGTGTCCAACGGAATCCGCTGTCTTCGATACCCTTTTTGCCACCAGTCTGAAGAATGAAGACCCGAAAAGCACACCAAGACCTTATGACTCCGATCGCGATGGTTTGGTGATTGGTGAAGGTGCGGGAACGCTAGTTCTGGAAGAGTACGAACACGCCGTCGCTCGTGGCGCGAAAATCTATGCAGAAATCATCGGTTTTGCCAGCAACTGTGATGCCGCACACGTCACTCAACCACAGATGGAAACCATGCAAATCTGTATGGAAATGGCTTTGCAAAACGCGAGCATTCCTGCTGAGAAGATCGACTATGTATCTGCTCACGGCACTGCCACCGACCGCGGCGATATTGCGGAAAGCAACGCAACAGCGAATGCTCTGGGCAAAGTGCCAATCAGTTCACTCAAGAGCTACTTTGGCCACACACTAGGCGCCTGTGGCGCGATTGAAGCGTGGCTAGGTTTAGAAATGATGCACACAGGTTGGTTCAACCCAACGCTCAACCTAGAAAACCTCGACGAGCAATGTGGTGATTTAGACTACATCGCCGGACAAGGCCGAGAGCTGGACGTGAAATATTTGATGAGTAACAACTTCGCCTTTGGCGGCATCAACACCTCCATCATCTTTAAAAAGATGTAATGCCCTTAATAAATGCAAAAGCGCTGGTTAACCAGCGCTTTTTTGTTGGTGGCTATCCAGATTGCTAGAAATTGCAATGGCTAGAATGCCATTCAAAAGTTGTAGATAGACTGGCAATTACAGCCAAAAACCTAAAAACGACAAAGCCCCGACAACTCAAAGGGTTATCGGGGCTTTTGAATAAATGGCACGCCCTATTGGATTCGAACCAATGACCACATCCTTAGAAGGGACGTGCTCTATCCAGCTGAGCTAAGGGCGCGCTACAGGGACAGGATTATACGAGTTCAAACGGGTAAATCAACGGGTTTTCATAACATTCTGATCTGAATGCCTAAAAAAAGTCCATTAAAACGCTTAATGTTCAAAAACACCACAAAGCAAACGTTTGCGTATGGATGTTGATAAGAAATTCTGCGACAATGCGCCGCAGATAATCTGCCTTCTTAATTTATAAGGAAAGTCATGACTGCTCAAAATATAGACGGAACTCTCATTTCCCAAACTGTTCGATCCGAAGTGGCTGCACGTGTTAAAGCACGTGTTGAAGCTGGGCTACGTGCTCCTGGTTTAGCAGTGGTTCTAGTTGGTGAAGATCCTGCTTCTCAGGTTTATGTCGGTAGCAAACGCCGCGCATGTGAAGAAGTTGGGTTTGTTTCTAAGTCTTTTGACCTTCCTGCGTCTAGCTCAGAAGAAGAGTTACTAGCGCTGATTGATGAATTAAACAACGATGATGAAATTGACGGCATTCTAGTGCAATTACCCCTTCCTGCGGGCATAGACACAACACATGTTTTAGAGCGCATTCACCCAGAGAAGGACGTGGATGGCTTCCACCCTTATAACGTTGGCCGTCTTGCGCAACGTATTCCAAAGCTTCGCTCTTGCACGCCAAAGGGCATCATTACCCTACTCGACCGTTACAACATTGAGCTACGTGGTAAACATGCGGTTGTGGTTGGCGCATCAAACATTGTTGGTCGTCCAATGACACTTGAGCTGCTGCTTGCGGGCTGCACAACAACAACATGTCACCGTTTTACCAAAGACCTAGAGAGTCATGTGCGTCAAGCTGACGTTGTCGTGGTTGCGGTTGGTAAACCTAACTTCATCCCTGGTGAGTGGATTAAAAAAGGCGCAGTTGTGGTCGATGTCGGTATTAACCGTCTTGATTCAGGCAAACTAGTTGGCGACGTGGAATACGACAAAGCACGTGAAAGTGCGAGCTTTATTACTCCTGTTCCTGGTGGCGTTGGCCCAATGACCGTCGCAAGTTTAATTGAGAACACGATGCTCGCTTGCGAACAGTTCCACACAGACAAATAACGTAAATTTCAGATACGAAAAAGGCTCCGCAAGGAGCCTTTTTGCTAATTGTTGATATCTATTTCAATTACAGACTTAAAATCACGCCCGCAATAGAAGCGCTCATTAAGTTCGCCATGACACCAGCGATAATCGCACGGAAACCATGCTTAGAAACAAATGCACGCTTTTCTGGTACCAAAGAGCCCAACCCACCAATCAGCATCGCCATGCTTGAGATATTTGCAAAGCCACACAAAGCAAACGTCACGATTGCTTGTGAGTGTTCACTAAGTTGAGACTTCACTTCTGCAAGCTGGATGAAAGCGACGAACTCATTCACCACAATCTTGTTACCAATCAGCGAGCCTGCTGTGGTTGCTTCTTGCCATGGTATACCCAACAACCAAGCGACTGGCGCAAACACAAAACCTAGGATGAGCTCAAAACTTAATGGTGTCCCAATCAGATCACCTATCCAGCCTAACATGCCGTTTAGCATTGCAATGACACTAATAAACGCCAGTAACGTACCACCGACCGATACAGCAATGCGTACACCCGCCATGGCACCATCGGCTAATGCTTCTACTACGTTGGTTGCACGTGGAATTTCAACTTGGCTAATGTCGATATCTGCTGCTTTATCCGTATCTTCTGGCATTAAAATTTTTGCCATCAACAAGCCGGCAGGTGCCGACATAAATGCAGCAGCAATAAGATAGTTGAGGTCGACACCCAGTGATGCGTAACCAACCAACGTTCCGCCAGCAACTGACGCTAAACCACCTGTCATAACTGCAAAGAACTGCGAGTCAGTCATGTGTTTTAGGTAAGGCTTTACCATTAATGGTGCTTCAATGGTGCCAACAAAGATATTCGCCGTAGCAGACAAAGACTCAGCACGACCGATACCCAGCAGCTTTTGAATACCACCACCGATAAAGTTAATGATTTTTGGCATCACACCAATGTGATAAAGACCTGAGATAAGAGAGGAGAAGAAAACGATGATACCCAGAACATTGATCGCAAAGGTGAAGCCCCCTGTCGCCAAATTACCGAATAAAAACGCAATGCCCTCTTGACCATAGTTGATCAAATTCGACACAACACTGCTCACTGAATTCAGCGCATCTCGTCCTGCTGGTACATATAAAACCAACAACGCAAACAGTACCTGCAAAGCAAACGCAAACGACACCGTTCTCAGCTTTATATTTTTTCTATTTGTAGAAAGTAGCCATGCTAGGAATAGTATGGCTACGATACCAATAATTGAGTTCATAAAATGAATCCGACAGAAGGGGGATATAGAAGGCACCGGATTGTATAGCGGACTCAAAATGCTGCAAGTTGAGGATGTTAACAGTGTGAAAAGTTTAAGCGACCAATAACTGACCAACAAAATAACCAATTGAATTTATTGAAGATAAACGTTTGCTTATTTTAATTGTTTCCATATGGAAAATATGTTTCTGATTCAGGAAAAATTTTTGTGAAGTGAATCACCTTATGTGTCGTTCTACAACGTCATTGATCCTGTTATTTAGGAATAGAGATGTAAGGCGCCAAACGTTGGTCCCAATGACAAGGGTTGCCGATCTTCTGTTTGATAAAGTTAATCACTGCGGATATTTTTTTTGGCATATGCTGGCGGCTTGGGTATACCGCATAAAACGGCATCGACTGGCTGGCTTTCCAGTCAGGTAACAGCTGTATTAACTTACCCGTTCTAAACTCATCCCCCAGCAAGTAAGTGGCAAGGTAGGCAATACCCCAACCTGCAATAGCCGCATCCCGAACGGCTTCTGCCAGATCCACTGAATAGTTACCCGAGACTTTTACGTTCAATTCTTGCTGATCTTTGGTAAACGCCCACCCCGTATAGTCACGCTCCCAGCTTCTGTATATGAGGCAGTTGTGAGCAGATAGGTCATCCGGTTCTGCTGGCGTGTCATGTTTCAATAAGTAATCTGGCGATGCCGCAACAACAAACTGGCAATCCGTCAAACGCTGCGCAATGTAACCTTCAGGCAAATGCTCGTTGTTGGTTACCCATAAATCGAGCCCTTCGGCTAACATATCGACCTTATAGTCAAACAGATGTACTTCCACTTGAAGTTGAGGATACAGTTCGCGTAACTCTTGAATCGCTGGAATAATGTGTAAGGTACCAAATGATTGCGACAACCCAAGACGTACCAAACCTGCTACTTCATCCCGCTGGGTTTCCATCTCTAATGTGGCGCTGCTCACCGCTTGTACCACTTGCTCACAGTGATGAAAAAAGGTTTTCCCTGCCTCAGTCGGCGTAAAGCTTCGCGTAGTGCGTTGAACAAGCTTGATACCAAGAGACGCTTCTAACTGACTTAACTGTTTACTCACATGAGACACCGACACGCCTAAGCTCTTTGCAGCAGCTGTGAAGCTTTTGTGTTTAAGAAGAGCGGAGAAAATCACCATTTGTGCGGCACGTTCAGATAACACGCTTTACCTCGATTTGGTTATAGAAAAAACAAAGGGCTCCGAAGAGCCCTTGTATTGAAGACTGGATGCCAAATTGTTTGATGGCAGATCAGTATTTAATGCGGTCAGCCAAGTGACTCACAGCAAGTGCGAAGTAGTAAGAGCGGTTCCACTTCATCAATACGTTGTAGTTATTGTAAACCAGATACGTACGACCATTCTCGTCGTCCGGCATGATCAACCATGCTTTGATGTCTTCATCCAGTTTTGGCAACGGGCTACCGTCATATTTTGTGATACCTAATTGGCTCCACTCTTGAAGGTATTTGCCTTTTTCAGCCGTGCGCCCTTCTAGACTGCGATCAATATTTTTAGGAACCTTAACTTGGCGACCCCAAGTATATTTATCATCCCAACCAGACTTGCTCAAATAGTTAGCGGTTGATGCAAACACGTCCGCTTCAGATTGCCATATGTCTTTTTTACCATCCCCGTTGCCGTCAGCAGCAAAACGAAGGAAAGAGCTTGGCATAAACTGGCATTGACCCATCGCACCAGCCCATGAGCCTTTAAAGTTCTCTAGCTCAATATGGCCTTGATCGAGGATCTGCAGTGCCGACATGGTCTCTTTACGGAAAAACTCTTCACGACGGCCTTCAAATGCCATTGTGGATAGTGCATCAATCACTTTAAAGTTGCCGGTAAACTTACCAAAGTTACTTTCAACTCCCCAAAGTGCCACAATAAAGCGCGGATGGACACCGTACTCATCGCCTATACGCTTTAGCTCAGTATAATGCTCTTTGTAGAGTTGTCTGGCTTGCTTCACCTTCCACTCAGGCACCGCGCGAGGAATGTACTCATCCAATGTCAGTTTCTTTTCTGGTTGGTTTCGGTCCGCTTTTACTGCTCGGGGCTTGTACTCAACATTAGCAAAAGCAGCACTAATGACCTGCTCTGAGATACCTTTATCACGAGCTTCAGCACGCAGCTTATTCAAGTATTCATCAAAACCCTCGCTACTTGCAAAAGCCGAGGTACACATACCAACGCTAAGCATGGTAGCCAGTATCTTTTTCATATTGCCCTCCTTGAGCAAGGCAGAAATCCCAGATGAAAAACGATGACGTTATTCGCCTTTCTGCTGGGCTTTTTGTTCTTTGTACTTTTCTAATAGGTTCTCCGGCGGCGGTGGAACCTGAAGAAAGAAGCCATCATTTTGTAATGAAGCCTTCACTTTTTCGATATCAACTTGTGCCAATTTACGGCCATCAAGTTTAATCGTCATGACAGCGATAGGCTTACCGAACATCTGCATTAAGGTGTCAGGAACCTGTGAAAAATCATCCTTTTTCGGAATATAGAGATAAGTACCTTCTTTTTTCGAGCTTTTATAAATAGAACAAAGCATGACACGCCTTTTATGCTGATTTAGCCGCGTTGAGTGCGGATTAGGTTGAAAACGTCAAATTCTCGCAAACTTAATAGCAAATTTGAGATTAATTCACCTATTTGCCCACGAGAGAACTTGCTGCGTCAAAGGATGAAATATAACATGACATACCTAGTTTAAGGCAACGCTCTTTCAATAAAGGCAAGAAGTCCACGATGACCCATTCACCAGACCTTAAAGGTAGCAGTTTTACATTGTCAGTTTTACACCTTTCTGACAATGAGATCGCAAAGACTGTCGAATTTTTGCAAGAAAAAGTTTCTCAAGCACCTTCTTTTTTTGCATCCGCGCCTTTGGTAATCAATATAGCAAAAGTACAAGGCGACATTGATTTCCCTAAGCTTAAACAAGGCATCTCAGATGCTGGTTTTATTCCGGTCGGTGTAACGGGCTGTAAAGACAAGCGTGTACAAAACCTTGCTTCCGAAGCTGGCTTCGCCATTATGTCGGCGAGCAAATCACCAAGCCAAGCACCTGCCAAAATGGCACCAACGAAAGTAGTTCGTACGCCTGTCCGCTCAGGACAACAGATCTACGCAAAAGATGGTGATTTGGTGGTGCTAGCGCACGTAAGTGCAGGTGCTGAAGTCATTGCTGACGGCTCTATTCATATCCATGGCACACTTCGAGGTCGTGCGATTGCAGGAGCAAGTGGTCAGCAGGAAGCGCGTATTATTTGCCACGATTTACAAGCAGAACTGGTATCCATTGCGGGTGACTACTGGTTAAGCGATCAAATTGAAAGCGAGTACTGGCAAAAGAAAGTAATGATCAGTAAAGCCGATGAATCATTACATTTAGAAGTTCTCGCGATTTAATCTAAAAAGGAAAAAAAATGGCACGCATTATTGTAGTAACGTCTGGTAAAGGTGGCGTTGGTAAAACCACTTCAAGCGCAGCCATCGCCTCTGGTCTAGCTCTTAAGGGAAAAAAGACCGCGGTGATCGATTTTGACATCGGTTTGCGTAACCTCGATCTAATCATGGGCTGTGAGCGCCGCGTCGTGTATGACTTTGTAAACGTCATTAACGGCGAAGCGACATTAAACCAAGCGCTGATCAAAGATAAGCGCACGGACAACCTATTTATTCTTCCTGCTTCTCAAACTCGTGATAAAGACGCACTGACAAAAGATGGTGTTCAGCGCGTATTCGGCGAACTTGATGAAATGGGCTTTGATTTCATTATTTGTGATTCACCAGCAGGTATCGAGCAAGGCGCGTTAATGGCCTTGTACTATGCCGATGAAGCCATTGTCACAACGAACCCAGAAGTCTCTTCTGTACGTGACTCTGACCGCATTCTCGGTATTTTAGATTCTAAGTCACTGCGTGCAGAACAAGGGCTAGAGCCAGTAAAACAGCATCTGTTACTGACTCGCTACAACCCATCTCGCGTCACTCAAGGCGAAATGCTAAGCGTTGAAGACGTAGAGGAGATCTTACATATTCCACTACTGGGCGTGATTCCAGAAAGCCAAGCCGTGCTTAACGCGTCAAACAAAGGTGTGCCAGTCACTTTTGACGATAACACCGATGCGGGTATGGCTTATTCTGACACCGTTGATCGCTTATTAGGCAATCAGGTTGAATTTCGTTTCCTTACTGAGGAGAAGAAAGGACTCTTTAAACGACTCTTTGGAGGCTAGACATGTCATTATTAGAATTTTTCCGTCCACAGAAGAAAACTTCTGCGAATCTAGCTAAAGAGCGTTTGCAAATCATTGTCGCAGAGCGCCGCAGCCAAAATGATCCTGCGCCGTCTTACTTGCCTCAATTAAAAGAAGACATCTTGAAGGTGATCAGCAAGTACGTGGCAATTGATCCAAATATGGTTGACTTAACATTTGAGCACAAAGACGACGATATCTCAGTTCTTGAGCTGAATGTGAAGCTACCAGACGAAGAAAAGTAATCAGTTTCTCTCACCAGACGAATGCTCTAATTAGAACGAAAAAGGTTGGCATAGAGGCCAACCTTTTTCATCTTTCATTACTTTAATGCTTTGTTCATCTTGTCGCCGAGTAAATCCAAACGCCACCCTTGCATCAAATCAGGCAATACTTCTGGGTCACGATCTTTTTTCCAAACCCAACTGATCAACTGATTGATCTGCTTTTTAGAGGCAAGGAACTCCGTGGCTAAACCTGACTTCTGCGAAGCCGATTTCACCAAGTCTTTCATATTTTTGAAGACCTGCTTGTAACCCGGATAGTCCATTAAACGCTCAATTTTCGCAGGATACTCTTCAGAAGGTGTTTGCTTCGCTTGTTTAACAATCGCGGCAATCTTCGCGCCATGGCGGTTAATAGCTCGGATATCAATATCTTCTGCTTCCATCTTCTTAAAGTTCGTTAAACCAAGACGAGCGACCGTTAATAGATCACCTTCTTTGAAGATAAAGTTCAGCGCTAAATCTCGTTTGATTGCTTCACGATAACGCCACGTCGCCAATGGCTTTAAAAGCGCCAGCTCAGAAGGTTTTAATTGCCAAGCGCCCTTAATATCAAGGTAGGCATTCTCTTCATTGGTTACGCGAATACGTTTCGAAACGAGTAAATCACTTTCTTGCTGTACAGCTTCCCACCAACCTGCTTGCGTCACCTTATCGAACAGCTTTTCGTATAACGGTAACAAGTAATGAACATCTGCGGCAGCATAATCTAATTGCTTTTGTGTCAGTGGACGAGCCATCCAGTCGGTACGTGATTCACTTTTGTCGAGCTCTACGCCTAAATATTCTTCCACCAGCGATGCGAAGCCTGTCGATAGGCCGTGACCGAGAAAAGCGGCCATCAGCTGCGTATCCACCATAGGGAATGGTGTACAACCAAAGCCGTTTTGGAAAACTTCTAAATCTTCACCACATGCGTGCAGCACTTTTAGCACAGAAGTATCTTTTAATAGCGCTACAAACGGCGTCATATCCGTTAATTCAGTCGGATCAATCAGCGAGAGGCGATTACCATCGAAAAGCTGAATCAGACCTAACTGCGGGTAGAAAGTGCGAATACGAACGAATTCGGTATCCAACATCACTACGTCTGCCTCTCGAGCATGAGTGCAAACCTCTTCTAGGTCTTTGTTTTTAGTAATAATTTGATAGTTCACATACTTCTCGCTATAAAAAATGCCAGCAAAACGCTGGCATTCTATCATTTTTTAAATCTCTCGACTCGACGAAATCGGCTTATGCGCTTTTCTTCGCAAGTTCAGCGTCATTCTCTTCGCGTAAAACACGACGCAAGATCTTACCGACATTGGTTTTAGGTAAGTCTTCGCGGAACTCAACCAACTTCGGAACTTTGTAGCCAGTTAAGTGTTCTCGACAATGCGCGATCACTTCGTCTTTGGTCAAGCTCGGATCGCGTTTCACGACATAAATCTTCACTAATTCACCAGACACTTCATGCGGCTGACCAATAGCAGCAACTTCAAGTACTTTGCCGTGAAGTGCTACAACGTCTTCGATTTCGTTCGGGTAAACATTAAAGCCTGATACTAAGATCATGTCTTTCTTACGGTCAACGATATGCAGGAAGCCTTCGTCATCGAACTTAACGATGTCGCCGGTTGATAGCCAGCCGTCTTCGTTAATCGTATCTTTCGTTGCTTCAGGTCGTTGCCAGTAACCTTGCATAACCTGAGGACCACGAACTTGAAGTTCGCCAGTTTCAGTATTCGCAAGAGCGTTACCTTCTTCGTCCACGATACGAACTTCTGTTGATGGCACCGGCAGACCAATAGAGCCATTGTATTCAACAAGATCATGCGGATATGCCGCCACCAACGGAGAACACTCTGTTAGACCGTAACCTTCGAGCAAATAGCAACCCGTGGTCTTTTGCCATCTTTCTGCCACTGAGCGCTGCACTGCCATGCCGCCGCCAACGGCTAAACGTAGATTACTGAAATCCAACTCGTGGAAATCTTCATTATTGACCAATGCATTAAATAAGGTATTCACGCCCGTAATCGCAGTAAACGGATGCTTTTGTAGCTCTTTCACGAACCCTGGAATATCTCTAGGGTTGGTAATAAGTAAGTTACGACCACCCATTTCAACAAACAGCAGACAGTTTACGGTAAGAGCAAATACGTGATACAGCGGTAATGCTGTCACGACTAATTCACGCCCCGGAGATAAAACCGGTCCGTACGCGCCTTTTGCCTGTAGAACGTTCGCAATCATGTTGCGGTGAGTCAGAATCGCGCCTTTCGCGACACCTGTCGTCCCCCCCGTATATTGCAGGAATGCAATGTCATCCCCAGACATAAACGGTTTAACGTATTGTAGACGACGACCTTTACGTAGAGCCTGACGCATTGAGATTGCACCAGGTAAATCGTACTTAGGCACCATGCCCTTAACGTACTTCACGACAAAATCGACAATCGTACCTTTCGCTCGTGGCAGCATTTGACCAAGACTGGTTAACACTACGTGTTTGACTGGTGTTTTATCGACAATTTGTTCTAACGTATTCGCAAAGTTAGACACAATCACAATCGTCGTCGCACCTGAGTCATTCAATTGGTGTTCAAGTTCACGAGGAGTGTAAAGTGGGTTAACGTTTACGGCGATACAACCTGCACGCAAAATACCAAACAACGCCACTGGGTATTGCAGTAGGTTTGGCATCATCAGAGCAACACGGTCACCCTTTTGCAGTTTTAACTCGTTTTGCAGATACGCTGCGAATGCGCGACTACGCTCTTCCAATTTACGGAAGGTCATAACCGAGCCCATGTTCATGAATGCTGGTTGGTCTGCATATTTTTGTACAGACTGTTCAAACATTTCTACCAAAGACTCATATTGCTCTGGATTAATGGTTTCAGGTACGTCACTTGGATAACGTGAAAGCCATGGTTTATCCACGATGTTACTCCTCGTTTATAACTGGCTAAAAAATAGCGTCCTTTTTATTTTGAAAGCTATTACAGCACAGCGAACGTGCTTGAGCACGCAACTCTCAAACACTTGTTTAAATTTTGTTAACTACACCAAGAATTCGCGTTGCGACCTCGAGTATTTGCTCTAAATGACAGTGATGACCACCCTTGACAGAAACCACTTGCGGTGGGTTCTCTCCCCAATCAGCTTGGTTATATGGTAAATTCTGAAATCCTTGATCGCCTAATACAATCAAATGAGGACAACGTATTTGGCTGGTAATCGAGTTAGCATGCGCTTGCGCCATTCGGTAAAGCGACGCACATTTTAACTTGGCGTCATGCCGCCAATACCATTTATCTCCTCGCTGCTCTGTTCCACGCTCGACTATCGGTAGAAGTTGCTCAGCGGTTAATTGGTTGGCTTGCATGCGTAATTTTAACGCCAGATCGAAGGAGGCAATGGCTCGCTCTGGCTTGTTTTGCTGTCTTATTCGACTTAAAACGCCATCGCGAAGACGAGGCAAACTGTTAGTTGGATCCTCATGAAGAGGTCCTGCTCCCTCAATTTGCACAAGAGCTTCGACCTGCTCTGGAAACGCTGCACTATAGCAACTTGCGATTAAAGCACCAAGTGAATGCCCTACTAATATCAGTCTGTTTGGTGATAATTCGTCCAAAAACTGATACAAATCGGCAATATAGTCGTGAAAGGGGTAATAATTATCGTGAGATTTATGACTCGATAAACCGTGACCAAAATGATCGATGGCGAGGAGGTGTAAGTGAGGATTAAGTTGATTCAACTGCTCCATGAGCGCTTTAAAGCTGCCCGCATTATCTAACCACCCATGAAGAAAAACGACTGACAAGTCAGCCGTTTTCTCGTTCCCTATCTCAAGGGCTGCCATTTTGCCGGCAGGAAGCTCGAATTGACGCTCATGCATCGCAGATTATTTGACCTGTTTTATCACTTTACCGTCTTGTGGGAAATCATTACGCCACATGCGGCAGTTAATCGAGTAACATGGGTAAAAGTAGGTTGGCGAGTCATACATGCGTACACGTTCTTCAATTTTCCATAAACGGTACCCTTCCCCCTTTATTACCGGGAAGATGTAACCGTGCTCACCGATCTTTCCTTCTTCTTCCCCTGCTCCTTTGCCTACAACCGTCACCAAACGGCCTTCACTAAAGGCGACAGGCTCTAAATAGCCATCAAAATAGGCGACAAAACGCCCCGTAGGCTCTTCATCGATATCAGGTTTACCAGACTTACTGATAGGAAGGTTTACAATCTCTAGACGCGTTTTATCTTTAAAGTTATCCACTTTAGCGATGATTCCACCAAGGCGAACATCTTCACTCACTTGCCCCTGAGACTCAGCAAAAGCTTTATAGTCTGTAACGACCAATTCTGTGCTTGCATTTAGCTCCTCAGGCAACGAGCTACACGCAGACAAACCAACCGTAGCAAATAATGCGAGAAAAAACCGTCCAAAAACCTTCATAAACCACCTTTCAATATTAGTAACCCCAAGCTGGGGAGATCTCACACGTAAATATCGACACCAAGTAATTGAGCCAGTTCCTCTTTTTTAGCTCGATTCATGACATCCATGTACTGCTCCATTGCTTTACGTGCGCCCCCTTCAGGAAGGTCATATTGCACTTGAGCTCGGTGAATTTGGGACTCATCCACGTGTTTTATGGAGTGCGCCACGGCGTTAGCAACCTTTGAAGGCTGACCTACAGGCTGCTTTGTTTGTGATTTATTTACCGGCTTCTTTTGACTGGCTTTATTAGTGCGATTTGCACCGGGAATCAAAGAAGGAGGCAAGCCATTAATCGACGCCATAGCACTCCATAAAAATACAGGGCAAACGCCCTGCTTTTTGTCAGGTTAATGAAAAACGGACTATTCGCGACCAGGAAGTTTTTTCCATGTCACATTATCACGTAAATAAACAGGGCTCGAATCTTCGACCGGCACGATATTACCCTTTTTAAATTCTTGTTCAGCAAGAATCACGATGTCTTGTGAATCAGGGTACAGAACGTCACCATGCGTCAAATTAAACGGTAGGCCTGCTAATACTTCTTGGTAAGCATCCCAACCAGTACCTGCTGTCGTCCACGTTTTGTCGTCTGCTTGTGCTTCTTCAACGAGACGTGCTGGTGGAATTACGCACTCTGCATCCATCCCTGCCCACTCACCGTTTGCTTGGCGAGTGTAACGTGCCCAGTAAACTTCACCCATACGTGCGTCAATAGCCACAGCGACATCGGTCACACCATGTAAGCGATAGCTACCTTGAGCCATTGCAGCCAGCGTTGAAACGCCGATCATAGGTAAGTCAGCACCGAACGCCAAACCTTGTGCGATACCAATACCGATACGAACGCCAGTAAAGCTACCTGGACCACGTCCAAACGCTAACGCATCCAGCTCTTGTAGAGTCAGGCCAGCTTCTTTGAGTACTTCATCAACCATTGGCAGTACTTTTTTGGTGTGATCGCGTGGTGCAACCGCGCTACGTGAAATCACTTGATCATTAGCCAACAACGCAACTGAACAGTTTTCAGTCGCTGTATCGATAGCAAGAATTTTTGCGCTCATTTAACTCTCTACAACTTTCATTTATTGGGTTATGCCTCAGCACTTGCGTCTGTGACAGATTGTTCTGCTTTCAGGAATGCTTTGATTCCATCTAAGTCTCGCGTCCTTGGGATAGGTGGTAGGCTTCCGAGGAAAATACCACCATAGTCTCGCGTGACGAGGCGATTATCACAAATGATCAACGCACCGTGATCCTTCTGATCTCGAATTAATCGCCCGACTCCCTGCTTTAACGTAATCACTGCATCCGGGATTTGTACTTCAGCAAATGGTTCACCGCCACGTAATCGACAATCCTCGATACGGGCTTTGAGTAACGGATCGTCAGGGGCGGTAAACGGTAATTTGTCGATAATAACACAGCTCAGCGCATCACCTCTAACATCAATCCCTTCCCAGAAGGCGCCTGTCGCCACGAGTAAAGCGTTACCCAGTTCCATAAACTCCGCCAAAGTTTTCTGCTTACTCATCTCCCCTTGCATTAACACAGGCAGCTCAAGTACTTCTCGGAACTTCTCACCTAGTTCACGCATCATGCTGTGCGAGGTACATAAAAAGAAGCAGCGACCATCATTTTCTTCAATCACCGGAGCAAGCATTCGGACTAACTTATCCGCTAAGCCGTTACTGTTTGGCTCTGGCAAATACCTTGGCACACAAAGGCGCGCTTGCTTTTGATAATCAAAGGGGGACGGCAGAGAAAATTGCTTTGTAGGCTTGAGGCCAAGGCGCTCAGTAAAGTGCTTGAAATCGCCCGATACGGCTAGGGTTGCTGACGTGAAAATCCACGCGCCTTGTTTAATCTCTATTTGCTCATGGAACTTGTCCGCGACAGAAAGAGGCGTAATGTGCAGAGCGAAATGACGAGGCGAGGTATCGTACCAGTATGAGTAACCGGTAATATCGACATCACATACCCGGTCTATACGGCCTTTGATCAAATTGGCTCGTTCAAAGGCGGTATCCAGTAATTGACTGCGCCCTAAGGCTATTTTGAGTACATCAATCGCCAATTCGAGGCTGTCAGTTAAGCGCAATAATTCTCGCTTAATAGAACCTGATTGCAACGCCTCACGCCAGTTGCCACGAAAGCCTGGCTCACCCAATACAATCCGCATGTCCATTGCGCTTTGCATGAGTTTGTCGCCCACTTTTTGCAATTGACGCATATCTTTGGCTTCGGTGCGATAGGCTATTTCAATGTCTTTGGCAAGATCGTGAATTTGGCGGCTTGAAACTGACTGGCCGAAATATTCGCTCGCAATATCTGGCAACTGATGAGCTTCATCAAAAATAAACACATCGGCTTCTGGAATCAGTTCACCGAATCCTGTTTCTTTGATCGCTAAATCAGCAAGAAACAAGTGATGGTTCACTACAACAATGTCGGAATCCATGGCTCGCTTACGCGCTTTCAATACAAAGCAATCAGTGTAGCTCGGACATTCTTTACCTAAACAGTTATCATTGGTTGAGGTGATAGTCGGAATGATCATGCTGTCTTCTGGCAGATCATCACAATCACCAAGGTCACCTGTTTTGGTTTCTGATGACCAAGCACGCACTTTAACCAGTTGAGTTAATAACGTCGGGTCAGATTCATTAGTGTGGCTTTCGACCATTTGGCGGCTCAAACGATCCAAACACAGATAATTAGAACGCCCTTTTAATAACGCCACTTGGCCATAAAAACCAAGCGCATTGACCATGAGCGGTAAGTCACGATGGTACAACTGCTCTTGCAAGTTTTTCGAGCCTGTACTGATGATCACTTTTTTACCGCTTAACAGCGCAGGGACTAAGTAGGCGAAGGTCTTACCGGTTCCGGTTCCTGCCTCCACCACCAACTGGGTTTGATCTTTGATCGCACTGCTGACGGCTTCCGCCATATCGATTTGTGGCTGACGAGCTTGAAAGCCAGGAATGGCCTTACCTAACGCGCCATCAGAGGAAAAAGTTTTTGCGATCATGCTTGGTATTGAGTTTGAAAAATTATCGAGAGTATATCAGAGGAATAGGAGTGACATCAGCCCACAATCTGACCAGCTTGCGGCGACACGCGGATATTTTGTTGAAACCAACGTAAGAATAGATTATTTATGGTGAAACATGGCAGTACAGTTACACCCGCCAGGGAATAATAACAAATTCGTACGCTAAAATATTAATGCATGGAAGTACCTGATTTATGGAAAAGAAAACACTGTTGACCCACTGTTCTGACGCCCCGGGTCTCATCTCGAAAATTACTAATATCTGTTACAAGCACCAACTCAACATCGTTCACAATAACGAATTTGTTGATAATACCAGTGGCCACTTTTTCATGAGAACGGAGTTGGAGGGGTACTTCAACGATCAAACGTTTCTTGCCGACTTGGACCAAGCTCTCCCGCAAGGTGCTAAGCGTAAATTGGTTGGCTCTCGCCGTAAGCGCATCGTCATTCTCGTCACAAAAGAAGCGCATTGTTTAGGCGATATTCTGATGAAAACCTACGATGGAAGCCTAGATGTTGAGATCGCCGCTGTGGTGGGGAATTACGACAAACTGCAAACTCTCACTGAACGCTTCGACATTCCTTACCACCATGTGACCCATGAAAACCTTAGCCGTGAAGAACACGAGCAGAAGATGCTAGAAGTGATCGATCAATACGATGCTGACTTTTTGGTGCTAGCTAAATACATGCGCGTATTAACGCCGACGTTTGTTGAGAAATATCACCACAAAATCATTAATATTCATCACAGCTTCTTACCTGCTTTTATTGGCGCGAAGCCATATCAACAAGCTTACGATCGCGGTGTGAAAATCATCGGTGCAACAGCACACTTCGTGACTAATGATTTAGATGAAGGGCCGATCATCAAGCAAGACGTAATTCCTGTCGACCATACATTCAATGCCCAAGATATGGCGCAAGCGGGACGCGATGTAGAGAAGAACGTATTGAGTAAGGCTTTGAATAAAGTGATCAATGACCACGTCTTTGTTTATGGGAATAAGACAGTGATCCTGTAATCCCTCCGTACTAGTTACAACGATAGTGAAACCCGTCCAACTTGGCGGGTTTCATCTTTTCAGAAGATCCCCCCTCCAATTCTAACCATCAAAGTTAAACCGATACGTTATAATTTTTCATTTCTCCACAACTATTTACTGAGAGAATGATTCCGTTTATCATTTGCCCTCCTTATAATAAACCACGTTAATATTACGGAATTAAAATGAAAAAAACGTTAGTGGCTTTTCTGATTGGGCTGACTTTACCAGCAACCACAATCGCAGATACTCTTGAGCCTGTTCAGAATGATGTATCCACTCGCATTATCGGCGGCGAACCTGCCAACACTTCCGACTGGAAATTTATTGCTTCACTGGTACGTAAAGGACAACCTACATCTATTGGTCACTTTTGTGGTGGCAGTTTCCTAGGTGGAAAATACGTATTAACTGCTGCGCACTGTGTGGAAGGTCTTAATGCGGACGATCTGGATATCGTTCTTGGTCTTTATGACAAAAACAGAGAGTCTCAAGCACAGCGCATCGCCATTAAAAATATCTATTCACATGATGAATATAACAACATAACAACGAACAATGACATCGCTCTTATTGAATTAGAACGCAATATCGATAGCGCAACTATTGACCTGGCAACGCCAGAACTTTTAGATAGCGTACGCGTAGGAGACAAGTTGCACGTGGCTGGATGGGGAAATACGTCCACGACAGACCGAATATACCCAACCGTTTTACAACAAGTAGATTTGGAATACGTAGATCGAGCTACCTGCCAAAACCTACCAGGAAACTACTCTAATGTATCAGATGACGGTATTTGCGCCGGATACTATTGGGGAGGTAAAGATAGCTGCCAAGGAGATAGCGGCGGTCCACTCATCGTTGATGATAACGGTATCAACAAATTGCTAGGCGTGGTCAGCTGGGGGGATGGATGTGCTCAACCAAACGCTTATGGTGTTTACGCCAACGTCGCTCATTTTCAACACAATGGATGGATAGATAGCCATCGCAATACTATCAGCTTCACTAAGTACCGAGATCTTCGTTTCGTTGAGCGAAAAGCGCAGCAAGAGACCTTTACTATTCGTAATGACGATACTATCCCATTCAACATCTACCAAAGCACAATATCATACGGAAGTACCATCGAGAAAAGCACTTGTACTGGTACCTTAAAGCCTTCGCAAAGCTGTCAAATTACCGTCGGCTACCAACCTAGCTATTCGGGATCAGAAACAACGATAGAGCTCTTTACCGATCATCCGAAACTGTCCAGACTCACAACAACTTTCGAGTATTCAGGTGTAGATAAAGCAAGCAGATCAGTGCGTAATGCCATTCCGCTAGCAGACGCAAATGTTTATACCGGTCAAAACGCTTGGACGGCTGAAAATGGTGAACTGCAATCAGCGGATATGGGAGCTTATCCTGGTGTATCTGAGCTGGTTTTGACCGATCTTCCGAAGGGCAAACTTACCATGGATCTCAAAGTAATGTCCGATGGTTTTGATTACTTGTTCATCTTAGTTAATGGTGAAATTTACGATAGCACCAACCAACTCCTCGATTATAAAGAGATCCAGATCGATCTTTACAAAGCATCTAATACGATAACGTTTGAATACGTCCAACACCCGTTTTCAAGTGGCATTTACAGCGCGCAAGCATTTGTTCGCAACATAAATATGTCAGTCAGCACAGATAATACGGGCGATGCTGGTAACGACGTTAATAAAAAGTCTAGTTCAGGCGGCAGTTTATCTATTGGCCTACTGGTGTTAATGGCTGCAGGTTCATTCGTACGACGCAAAAAAAGGTAACGAGATGAAACATAGACTCAAGATATTCCTACTTGGTTTGGGCACTATCAGTTTAACTGCATGTTCAGCAAACGCAGGACTGCAAACAAACCAGACGTCTGAGCACCAAGCAATGATGGTAGAGACTTATAGGACAAGTGAGAGTCAAATTTCATTTATCACAGAGTCTAACGGCTGCAGTAAGAACGATGATTTTAGCCTAAAAATAGAGCAAAGCTCACAGACAGAAGCTCTTATTACTATCGTTAGAGACAAGGCGGATCATTGTAAACGAATGCCGTTTGCCAAAACTTTTACACTGCCTTTAGATGAAGAGTTGAAAGGCAAAAAACTTTCCATTACCAACCCAAAAAGCAAGTCACTGGCTAAATAGTGATTCGCTTACGAAAGGGAGCCTCGGCTCCCTTTTTGCCTATCGCAACTCAGCAATTCTCACCCTAGCGTTTTACGCCTGCTCAGACTCCACAATACGCTTAAGTGAATGCGGGTGCAGTTTGATACAAATGCCTTGGTACTTAAACGCCACTGTTGGGTTATTCAAGCGTTCGCCATCCCCTTTCGGGCTCGACAGTTTGATCTTCACACCCAGCTCTTCTAACTCATTAAAGCGTGCGCCAAACGCTGGATAAGTGTGTCTCAAATCAGCAAGAAACTCATCTGCGGTTTCGGCATGAGACGGAATCACAAACTCCACATGTTCCCAGCTTTCAGTTGGGTAGATTTTGCCTTCCGCAGGGTATGGCAGCTCCAGACACTCAATCTTCCAGCCACGACTTTCCAACGCTTTATCGAACTCAATAACAATGATTGGACGACCGTTGATTTTCGCTTGTGAAATCACCTTACCGTATTGATTCCATGCTTCATGCGCGGCTTTTGCTGTTTCAGTATCATTAATTCGCAGCGCAATATGGTCAGCTTGAGCAAAGCTCAGATCCAGTTTTAACAGGGATGCAAGCTCTTCAATCTTCGCCATAAATGCATCCAGATCTTGGATCATCAATTTAGGCGCTAGGCGTTTTTCAACTAGTTGAGTCGTCATTGTGGTTCTCTTTTGGGGCGATTTATCTTATTACTCTGAGCGCAATAGTAAACGCAAACCAAACCACATTTCCATTCAATCGAAAAAGTATAAATTTCCCCAATTCCTCTCTGTATGAAAAGCAATAAAGTTGTTATCATTAGCCCCATTTTTGTGAACTCCAACAGAACTCGGCACTTACTTCGCCGAGTTCTTCGTCCTTGAATTGAAGGAAACGCGTGTGAATATCCAAGCACTTATTAATGACAAAGTATCTCAGGCTCTAGAAGCCGCTGGCGCACCTGCAGGCAGTCCTGCGGCAGTACGCCAATCAGCAAAGCCACAATTTGGTGACTACCAAGCAAACGGCGTAATGGGCGTTGCTAAAAAACTGGGTACTAACCCACGAGAATTTGCACAGAAAGTACTGGATGTTCTAGACCTAGATGGTATTGCGAGCAAGACAGAAATCGCTGGCCCTGGTTTCATCAACATTTTCCTAAGCGAAGAGTTCCTAGCAAAACAAGCGGAAGCAGCACTGGCTGACTCACGTCTTGGCGTTGCAGAAGACGAAGCTCAAACTATCGTTGCTGACTACTCTGCACCAAACGTTGCTAAAGAAATGCACGTTGGTCACCTACGTTCAACCATCATCGGTGATGCGGTAGTACGTACTCTTGAGTTCCTAGGTCACAAAGTGATCCGTGCGAACCACATCGGCGACTGGGGTACTCAGTTCGGTATGCTTATCGCAAACCTTGAGCGTGTACAACAAGAGTCTGGCGAAGTTTCTATGGAACTTGCGGACCTTGAAGGCTTCTACCGCGAATCGAAAAAGCTGTACGACGAAGATGAAGACTTCGCAGTAAAGGCGCGAAACTACGTTGTGAAACTGCAAAGCGGTGACGAGTACTGTGCAGAAATGTGGAAAAAACTCGTTGATGTAACCATGATCCAAAACCAGCGCAACTACGACCGTCTAAACGTGTCACTGACTCGTGACGACGTGATGGGCGAGAGCATGTACAACGACATGCTTCCTAAGATCGTTGCAGACCTAAAAGAACAAGGTCTTGCCGTTGAAGATGATGGCGCGCAAGTTGTATTCCTAGATGAATACAAGAACAAAGATGGCGAACCAATGGGCGTTATCGTTCAAAAACGCGATGGCGGTTTCCTATACACAACAACAGACATCGCATGTGCAAAATATCGTTATGAAGAGCTAAGCGCAGACCGTGTGCTTTACTTCATCGACTCACGTCAACACCAGCACCTAATGCAAGCTTGGACAATTGTTCGTAAAGCAGGCTACGTGCCAGAGTCAGTATCTCTTGAGCACCACGCGTTCGGCATGATGCTTGGTAAAGATGGTAAGCCATTCAAGACTCGTGCGGGTGGTACCGTTCGCCTTGCCGACCTTCTAGATGAAGCAGAAGTTCGTGCAGCACAACTGATCGAATCTAAAAACCCTGAGCTAGATGCGGAAGAAAAAGAGAAGATCTCTAAAACAGTTGCAATGGCAGCGGTTAAATACTCTGACTTATCTAAACACCGTACGACTGACTACGTGTTCGATTGGGACAACATGTTAGCGTTTGAAGGTAACACAGCACCATACATGCAATATGCATACACTCGCGTAGCTTCTATTTTCGCTAAAGCTGGTGTTGCTATGGACGCTCTCCAAGGTGACATCAAAATCACTGATGAGAAAGAGAAAGCACTTATTGCTAAGCTTATGCAGTTCGAAGAAGCGGTTCAATCTGTCGCTCGCGAAGGTCAACCACACATCATGTGTAGCTACCTATTCGAACTAGCAGGTCAGTTCTCTAGCTTCTACGAAGCGTGCCCTATCCTAGTTGCTGAAGACGAAGCTGTGAAACAAAGCCGTCTGAAACTAGCTGCGCTAACAGCGAAGACCATCAAGCAAGGTCTGTCTCTACTAGGTATTGATACTCTAGAGCGTATGTAATCCGCTTTTACGTAGGTAGCTTAAGTAGCACAAGCTAAATGATGACAAAGGTTGACGTGAAAGCGTCAACCTTTTGTTTTATCTGGCGTATACTGATGTCATTCAATTCAAATCGGACAACATAATGAGTTTTGAACTGCACCCTCAACTGGCAAAAGACACCACCGTTATCGGCCACTTCCCACTGTGTGTGGCGCTTCTGCATAAAGATAACGCCGTGCCATGGGTTATCTTGGTCCCTAAACGTGCAAACCTAAAAGAGCTTCACCACTTGCCAATGCAAGAACAGCAACAGTTTTTGCTAGAGTCTCAAGCGGTAAGCCAAGCACTGGAAGCAACATTCCGTCCAGACAAGCTAAACCTTGGTGCGCTAGGTAATATGGTGCCACAGCTGCACATTCACCATATTGCTCGCTTCAAAGATGACGTAGCATGGCCGGGACCGGTTTGGGGTAACACCAAAGGTGAATTCCGTACAGAAGAAGAGCAAAACGAATTGCTTGGTCGCATTAAAAATGTGCTGTCACTGAGTTCTATTTTCCAAAAAGCATAAGCACTGCTAGCGAAAATAATTCGCCTTTGAATACGGCTGAAATAGACAGAGAAAGATTAATACGTATTTGTAACAATCTTTCTCATTTTTCTGGGATTATCACTAAAATAAAACTTGTTTAGACTACCAGCTCAGTTAGAGAGGGTCATCATGAAACAAGTCTTCAACACATTCCGATACGTCAGCTGGATCGCCATTATCTGTTCTATGGCTGCTTCATTCTTGCTTTTTCTTATGGGTGCAGCAAAAACCTATTCGGCATTTGCGGTCTTCATTCTCAATCAAACACCCCCAGAAGCACTCGCACATTTAGATAAAGCAGACATCGCGATCGCTTATTTGATCAAGTCACTGGATACGTTTCTTGTCGCACTAGTTTTGTTCATCTTTGCTCACGGCATCTACACACTATTTATTTCCAACAAAGCTAAAGCGAAAACACAAGAGCAGTCGGTTTTGCATTGGATCAGAACCCCGAACATCGGCCATCTAAAAAACATTTTGGCTGAAGTCATCATCGTGATCTTGTTTGTGAAGTTCTTAGAGCTCGTGCTGATTAACTTCGACAGCTTAGATTGGACGATCTTAACATTACCTATTTCGATTTTAGTTTTAAGTCTTGGTTTGAAGTTCCTAGGGTTAGGCGCGACTAAACACTCTGAAGAACATTAATTTCGCTGTATTCACAAACAATAACCAGCAAAATAAAAGCCGCATCATTGCTGATGCGGCTTTGTCGTTTTTACGTGATAATTTTTAGGTGACTAATTTTGATAGTCGCTACATGGTGACTGTCAGAGACAAACCATCTTGTTTAGTCACTGAGTAGCGAACACGAGTCACGTCATGAGCTTTATTAGTGTCGACTAGGCGGCTAATTTTGCCCTTCTTAATCCACACGTTTAACATCGCGTCGGCGCCATCTTCACTCATCCCAAACTGTTTAGCCAGATCTGACTGGGAGACGGTTCCTTTGTCTGCAATGTATTGATAAAGCTCTTTTAAAATCATGCTACTTGCGCCTCTAATGCACCGTTTTGTTTCTTACCAACTTGTTTGAACACACGGTAGGTACCAAAGAAGATAGCAACGATCACAGCCATCCAAATGCCACTTGTCACTGGGCTATCTGCGAAATGCGTCAATTGGTTGTAGAACGTCGCACATAGGTAAGCCAAGCCCATTGTCCAAACCGCAATAAAGCGTGCGAACTTATGACCAAACTCACGTACGTAAGCCCCCATCGCCGCCACACAAGGTGTGTACAGTAGGATAAAGATTAGGTAAGCAAATGCGGCATTGCCAGAAGCAAACTGAGATTTAATGTTACCGAAGATAGAAGCATCGACTTCTTGTTCTTCGGCAACGGCATTTGAGTCAGTTAAGTCACCCACTTCAATGCCTAGTGGATCTGAGTAGCTCAAACCGGCTAAGTTTTCAGGGATACTCATTACTGCCTCTTCTAGGCTGCCCATTAGATCAAATTCTGCGTCTTCACCGTCGCTTGGCGTGGTGTACAGGCTGTTAAGCGTACCAACTACCGCCTCTTTTGCGAAGATACCGGTAATGATACCAACCGTCGCTGGCCAGTTATCTTCTTGAACACCGATTGGCGCGAATACTGGAGTTACAACTTGCGCAGCTTTAGAAAGCACCGAGTTTTCGCTGTCTTCATTACCAAAACTGCCATCAGTACCCAATGAGTTGAAGAAACTCAGAATAGCAACAACGATAACGATGGTTTTACCTGCACCAAGTACGAAGCGCTTTAGCTTTTGCCAAGTTTTGATCACCACGTTTTGTAGCGTCGGAAGCTCATAGTCTGGCATTTCCATTACTAGGCTATCACTGCTACCTGGGTAAAGCGTATGCTTAAGGAAAAGACCTGTGAAGATCGCTGCCACAATACCAAGTAGGTAAAGTGCGAATACAATGTTCTGGCCAGAACCTGGGAAGAATGCCGCAGCGAATAGCGCGTATACAGGCAGACGAGCACCACATGACATAAATGGCGCCATAGATGCAGCCAGTTTACGCTCACGTTCTTGGTCTAGAGTACGAGTTGCCATGATTGACGGTACGTTACAGCCAAAACCAAGAACCAACGGTACAAATGCTTTGCCCGGTAGGCCGATCTTCTGCATCACTTTATCTAGTACGAATGCTGCACGAGCCATGTAACCTGAGCTCTCAAGTACCGCTAGGAAGAGGTACAAACACGCGATAACCGGAATGAAGGTTGCAACCGTCTGGATACCACCACCGATACCATCAGCAAGAACCGTCACTAACCACACAGGCAAATGACCGTCTAACAAGTGATGCCCACCATCAACCAACAATGCGCCCACACCAATGTCAAAAAAGTCGATAAATGCACTACCGATGTTAATCGAGAACATAAACATCAGGTACATAACAACAAAGAAGAAAGGAATTCCAATCCACTTGTTCAAAATAAACTGGTCGAGTCTTTCAGTCACACTACGACTTAACTTGCCTTCGCTTCGGCGAACTTTTTTACACTGTTCATGCAGATGCGTGTACTTAGTATCCGCGACATGCAAATCGATATCCAAATCTAACGTCGTAATGACTTCCAATACTTTGCTTCTATCAATATCAGAAAGACTATTGAGCACCATTGTGTCTTTTTCAAGCGCACGAATCGCTAGTGCACGATGAGCGACGGTTTGGTCGTTAAAAAGTGCGGAAACCGTTTGAATTGCCGACTCCATCTTCTCACCGTAATGCAAAGACAATTCCTTAAGTGGCACTCCTTGAACGATGGATTTATGAAGCTTTTCTTTAAACTCTGCCACTTGAGTTTTATTGGTTGCAGATAAACTGACAACCGGACAACCTAACGTTTTCTCAAGCTCTGCAACGTTAATCATCTGACGTTCACGCTTTAGCGCATCCATCTTGTTGAGGACAACAATCATAGGGCGACCAAGTTCGCGAAGTTGCAGCGTCATATATAAGCTGCGCTCTAAACTTGTAGCATCCACCACGTTAATAATGAGATCAGCAGGATGAGTTAGAACCGCACGCGATGCGATGGATTCATCAATACTATTACTATCATTACCACTGTCTAATGAGTAAATACCCGGAAGGTCAGTGAGCAAAAACTCATCCCCAGCATGCTTGAATTGTCCTGTTTTCTTTTCAACCGTGACGCCTGCCCAGTTACCAACTTGCTGTTTTGCGCCAGTTAAACCATTAAATAGCGTCGTTTTACCACTATTAGGGTTACCTACGGTTAGCACTTGATATTGCATTACACTCGCTCCACTTCAATTTTCTGAGCAATTGTTTCTCGCAATGCGACAGACACACCACGGACTTCGACTTGTAAAGGATCGCCCATTGGCGCACGTCGAATCACTTTGACTTCTGTATTGGGAAGCAGCCCCATTACCATGAGTTTCTTTCTGATATCTGATGAAAGACCATCTAACAACCGAATCGTCACCGTATCGCCAGGATTAATCTCTGATAACTTCATAGTGGCCCTTAAGAGTATTGCTAATGAGAAATATTATTATTTAATAAGTTTAGGTTGCCAATATTACTCCCCTATACCCCTTCAATCCTTGTGTGAAATCAAAGATTCCGTAAATGTTTTCACGCTTTCAAACGTCAACTTCGTAAATTTCCTCTCGTTATTTACGTCAAAATTAACAATTAAAAATGACACCTAACGAAACAAAAATGTCACAAACCAAGATAGAAAACAAAAAATGCAAATTAAAACAGTGGGTTAATTAAAAAACAAAACGTTGTCGCTTTTCTCATATAAACATGGCGTTATTTTTATAAGAAAAATAAGTAACCTCTCGTATAGTTACTCCATCGAGAGGGCAACCTCTCTAATAAATTCCAGAGGTGGCATGGCAACATGTCACTCCGGCAGCAAGCGAAGGTGTCCTTGACACCCGTGGTATAGTCCCCCCGGCTATACCACGATATTTTTTTTCACCTCTTTCAAAACTTCTTTACCTTATTCATCTTTTCAACACAGTTTTCGTTTTCACGAATGTCGCACACCATCATTCACCCAAATGAACAACGCTCTTTTGATACAGCAATACAACTGTCATTTATTTGTTGCAACTATTAGTAAATCATTCTCTTGAAGCCATTTATGCTTATTGCTATGAACATCGCGACTAACAGATAGAACGTGATCGTGCTTACGTGTTGAGAATGGATTTGTAGGCTAGATGTGATGAAGAAACAATGAAACTCACTGCGTTAGCAACTGCAGCAATAATAGAGCACTGTATGCAGCTCCCCAGCATCTTAACTATTAACTAGGGAGCTTATAATGAAGGTTTTCTAGTTAATTTCTTGGCTTTCTTGAGTCAAAGCAAACTTGGAAGGGGGCAAACCAAAATGTAGCTTAAACTTTTGGCTAAAGTAAGATGGATCATTAAAGCCACAGTTAAAGGCGACTTCACTGATTTTCTCACCCGCCAATAACTTTTCACACGCCGTTTCCAAACGAACCTCTGTGACATAGTCTTTTAACGTTCTTGACGAGGCAGATTTAAAACGTCTCTGCAAAGAGCGTTCAGACATATACAGCATTTTAGCGGCTGACGCAGTGCCAAATTCAGGATCATGGTAATGCTCTGCCACTAATTGATAGACTTTTTGCAACCACTCTTTCTCTGGTGTGACTTGATCTTCTGCAATAGTTACAGGATTGAGTTCTTGCTGCGGTTCATCCAGATAACTCCTTTCCTTCGCAGATGGCCATGTAATCTCGACTTTGTTTTGAGCATCAGAAGAGAAGACAGCCAAATAACCACCACTCGTTGTCACTAGTTGGGCAAGGTGGTCAATACTCAACTCAGAGTGATTTAAGTTAGATGGAAGCCCAGTCGCGACTTTATTAGGTAATTGCGTCCCGTAATCAAGAAAGCTCAATGACACAATATCATGCCCCTCTTCTAGCATAATTCTAACCGTTTGACCTCGGAAAGAGCGCTTGATGATATTGGCAAAAATGCTATTGAAAATAACATCAAGATTAAAGCTTTCCAGAGCAACCCGGCTCTGCTTACTCTCATCTTCTAGCTCTACCAAAATACCCGCTTTTGCAAAGTCATCTTGCCATACATCAACCACTGACTGAGTTATCTGACTCAAGTTGTAGTTCTGACTCCCACCACTTACATCACTTGGAACGCTTTTGAGTTCATTTAACTGCCAATTCGTTTTAGCCAAATGATCCTCCGTCGCAGTATCGAGAGGCATAGGTAGTTTCGCCACAATAAAGTCGACGCTTGATTTTATGGATAGAGCTACATGGTCTACGAGTAGGTTTCTAACTTGAATCTGTTTACGTAATTGCTGGTTGCTCGTAAGCAACACTCTACTTTGATGTCTTAACTGATTCGTTTTGAGAGTCACTTGAGCTGCTAGATCACGGTTAGCCTGTACAACGTAGCGCGAGCGCCAGAATACGAGTACTGCAACGACCGTAATACTAGCTACGACAAAGCCTAAAATAGCAAATCGCGATAGATACCAAGGATGAAGGACGATAAAGTGAGATTCTAAACCAACGACTCCAGCGGCAACTTGAGACTCATTACTGACCTGCAAGTGATATTCACCGGAACTAAGGTGCTCGAGTGTCAGTTGGCCCCCCTCTAACGTTTGCCATGGGTCATCGTTGTTCAATCGATAGTACAAGTTTTGACTGTCTGGTTTTGGCATCACACCGAATAAAAAACTCAGCGAAGATCCATATGGCAGTGTGAGCCCATTCAGATCGGCACTACCAACTTGCAGAACTTCATTTTCAAGCACAACTTGGCTAACAATAAACTTAGACTCTGGGGGATTAGATACAAGCAGCTTGGATGCTTCTGCTTTTACGAGTCCGTACTTCGACCCCAGAACAAGCTCTCGCTCACCAACTTCTGTCTGCTGTATAACGCTACAAATACCAGGGAGGAACTCATTGTTCATTAAGCCTGATGACGATGAGTAATGTTTCACTAACTCACCCGAAAGGTGGTAATAGCTTAAACCGACAGAGGAAGCTAACCATACACCTTGCCTGTCTCTGATCAAGCAAGCAGGTCTGGCGTTGGGCTCACTCATTTCAACAACACGTTTTTCATCGCTTCGTGTATCAGTTTTAAACACACCATAAGATGAAGCAAACCACTGGCTGCCATCAACCGCCGTGGTCATGTCTAATGATTCACCAAACTTTTCTGAAAAACGGATAAACTGGATGTTGTCATTACTGTATTGGTATACGCCATGATCGGTGCCTATTAATAGGGCATCTTCAGTATCATATAGGCGCGTAACCTTAGCAGGCAAATACTGACTTACTAGCCACTCACTTCCAAAGTTTCGTACGCTTCGTGCAGCAGTATCAACATTGTAAAGATGGTATCCGCTTGATACCCAAAGACGGTCATCACCATCAACGGTCACATGCTCTACGGCATGTCCGGCCATAACCTGTAAATAAGGATATGTAATCTTGTTGAGACCATTTAGCTCAAATATTTCCAGCCCTTTTGAGGTCGCAAGCCAAAGCATACCGTTTTGAAACGCAAATTCATTGATCTGCGACTCCAACTCTAAGACTTGGTTAATCCCACTCTTTCCTGAACGATAAATCTTTCGGTCATCAGCAAACCAAAGCGCACCATCAGGACCTTCAATAGTTTGCCGAATTCGTCCTGATAGGGTGTGTGAGTCATAACTACTAAAGGTCACTCGTTCAAATTTTTTACTAAATAGCGAGTAATAACGAATACCTTGGTTAGTCGCAATCCACATCCCTCCCATATTGTCGCTCAACAACGAATAAATCTTCGTGTTATCTAACTCTAACTCAAGAAAACTTGCAGGCGCGACTTCGGTGACCTCACCTGAAAAAAATGAGTACAAATAAAGACCATGCTCGGTCCCCACCCAATACTCTTGATTTGTCTCTGCGAATGTCAAAACATGTGAGCCGCCAATTCTAATCACTTCTTTATCAGGCTGGTAAATGTTGAAAATTAAAGCGCCACGCAATGTACCTATCAGAATTTCTCTTCGCGTGTGTGAATAATAGACTTTCTCAATGTAGTTTTGACCTGAGGCAGCGACATGGTCAAACTTATCACCTTCAGAAAGATAGAAGCCGGAAGTCGTTGCTAGTGCCCACTTGGTTTCAACTAGCACCGCATCATTAATGTAAACGTAGCTATTATTACTATGTTGATAGAGCTGCAATAGAGAGAAAGAGTTTAACTCGCTAGTGTCGATATTGTAGGTATAGAAATGCGCGCCATCACTCACCCAAATATAGTTCTTTGAAGACCCTATTTTTCTTATTTGTGAGCCTGGATTTAAACTAAAGACTAAACGTCGTTCCTGATTTGGATAGGTTCGATAGACCTCATTTTCAATAAAGGTCCAAAAAGCACCTTTATGATAAGCCAACTGCTTAGCCGACGTTTGTAGGAAGCTACCTGATTTAGGCAATATAGTTTGACCATCGTAAAACAGGACTCGTCCGTGTACGTCATGAATCCACAAACCGCCCTTTTCACCCAAGAACAACTTTTTAGCCGCGATAAAAGTACCCTTTGCCTGAGTTGGCAAAGGGTAAAAGATTGCATTTGCATTATGAAGCGCAAATGCTTGGTAGGATAAGACAAAGCCCAACAGAGCAAGGGCTAATTGGCGTAGCAAGACGAAAACCTTTTGTATCAATTTGTGCTCTGAAAGTGACCGTTCATCGTTTGTAAAACATGGATTGATACGGTTATTTTGAGCTGATAATTATTGGTAATGATATCTCAATTACTTTCTGAGAAAAGGCTCGCCTTACCAAAGGTTGTAATTCTTACTACTGGATCACGTTAAAAAGACTACTCCTACATTACGACAGCACTTAATCTGACTTTTTGTTCAAGCATTGCTCAAAACTATTCGCCATATTGTTGAGAAAAGTAAAGTAACTGCCAGGTTTTGCTTCAATTGTACTCCCTAACGGGTCAAGCTCGCCTTTAGCGACATCACTGCCTCTCATTACGCTCTGAACGACAGCCGGGGTAAACTGAGGTTCAGAAAATACACAAGCCACATCTCCACCACTTAGCTTTTGACGAATTTGAATTAAGGTCTTCGCTCCTGGCTTGCGTTCTGGGCTCACAGTAAAATGCCCCATTTGATTTAGTTCATAACGATCTTCGAAATAACCGTAAGCATCATGGAATACAAAGTAACCTTTGTTTTTTACTGGTGCCAGCTTCTGCTTTATCTGTTGGTCAGTGTCTTTTAGCTCGAGTTCAAACTTTTTGAGGTTCGCTTGATATTGAGCTGCATTTTCCGGATCAAGTGATACAAGTTGATTCACAACAGCCTTGGCCACTTGTTGTGCTTGGCTTACACCTAGCCAAAAGTGCGGATCATGTGAGCCATGATCGTGCCCATCATGGTCATGGTTGTGCTCACTATCAAATTCACGCAATTCTAGATTTGGAATTTGACTAATAGTCAAAGTATTCGATCTATCCGAAACAACTTTCTCTAGAAACGGTTCAAGATCATGTCCGTACCAGATAACCAAATCAGCCGAAGCGACCTTTTTAACATCCGATGGACGCAAAGCATAGTCATGGGGTGATGTGTTAGACTGCAATAGCACGTCTGGTGAAGTTACTCCTTGAGTAAGCTCTGTTACTAACAGCTGAATAGGTTTGATACTCGTCAGTACCGTTACCGCCTGTGCTGGCAGTGTTAACATTGCTGAGGCAGCAAGAATTAATGCTCTTTTCATAGTTTTACTTGGGATATGGCGTGGAAAGTGAGATAATGTTACATTATAACATTATTGATTTGCAAATGAGTTTCATTCATGTCTTCCTTAGTCCATCTTGAGCAGTTATGCGTCGAGTTCGATGGCCGCAGAGTTCTCGATAACATTAGTATGGAATTAGAAAAGGGCAAAATAACTACCCTAATTGGTCCCAATGGAGCGGGAAAATCAACGTTAGTCAAAGTTATCTTAGGTCTTCAAAAGCCGACTAGCGGCAAGTTGAACCGACAAAGAAAACTGAAAATTGGTTACGTTCCTCAAAAGTTGAAGCTCAATGACTCCCTTCCATTGAATGTAACCCGCTTCCTAAATTTAGCAGGAAAATACAGTAAGCAGGAGTGCATTGATGCATTAAGGCTTGTTGGCGCTGAACATTTACTTAATAGTAATATGCATCGCTTATCCGGTGGTGAAAACCAACGAGTGTTACTGGCGCGCGCTCTGCTTCAGCGTCCTCAGCTATTAGTATTAGACGAACCAGCTCAGGGGGTGGATATCCAAGGTCAAATCGATCTCTATGACTTAATTGAGAGCATTCGTCACCGCTTTGATTGTGGCGTATTTATGGTATCGCATGACTTACATTTAGTGATGGCGAAAACGGACGATGTTATTTGTCTGCATCACCATGTTTGCTGCTCAGGTTCACCTGCCACTATTACTCAGCACCCTTCTTACATCGCACTATTTGGCAATGCAGCGAGAGAGTCTCTCGCGTTTTATCATCACGACCATGAGCACCATCATCACGATTTATCCGGAACGCCAGTAAGCGGTGATGCGATATCATGCTCCCACCATAAACACGGACATCACCATCATGATTGAGTTTCTCCTACCTTCTATTCTTGCTGGTATTGGTATCGCGATCATTGCCGGTCCACTTGGGTCATTTGTCGTTTGGCGTAAAATGGCTTACTTCGGAGATACCCTAGCTCATGCATCGTTAATGGGCCTAGCGCTGGGCTTCTTGCTCAACGTAAATCTCTACCTTGCGCTACTCGTCTGCTGTTTAGCTCTGGCCGTTTTGCTTGTCACCCTGCAAAAGCAACAACTTGTGGCTACAGACACGTTGTTAGGTATCTTGGCACACAGTGCACTCTCTATCGGTTTAGTATCGGTTAGCTTTTTGGAAAACGTGCGCGTCGATTTAATGAGCTACCTATTTGGGGACTTACTTGCCGTCTCTCCACAAGATCTGATGTTTATTTACGCAGGTGTTGTTGCGGTAAGCGCGTGTTTGTACGTCTTCTGGCGCCCACTGCTTTCTAGCACTGTCAGTGAAGAACTTGCCGCTGTTGAGGGCGTGAATACAGACTTAGTTAGATTGGTGTTAATGCTAATGGTGGGTGTAGTAATCGCAGTAGGTATGAAGTTCGTTGGCGCGTTGATCATGACTTCGCTCCTAATTATCCCAGCCGCAACAGCACGTAAAGTCTCTTCATCACCAGAGCAAATGGCATTGTTCGCATCCATTATTGGCTCTGTGGCAGTACTGATGGGGCTTAGCCTATCATGGCACTTCGATACACCGGCCGGCCCTTCCGTAGTGATCAGCGCAACATCCTTATTTATGCTGAGCCAGCTGATTAAAAGCAAAGCATAATCGCATTGAGTATTAAACGCGAAAGACCTTGCTAACAACAAACATAAATCCACGGAAACGGAAAAAGAAAAGCCTGCGAAATCGCAGGCTTTTTAATACTTATTAAGTAGTGTGGTCGATTACCAACCCGTCACTTCACGTAGACCTTGGCCAATCTCTGCTAGAGATTTCACAGTTTTAACGCCAGCCGCTTCTAGTGCAGCAAATTTGTCTTCAGCAGTACCTTTACCACCAGAGATAATCGCACCAGCATGGCCCATACGCTTACCAGGAGGCGCAGTTACACCAGCAATGTAAGAAACCACTGGCTTCGTTACATTTTCTTTAATGTATGCTGCTGCTTCTTCTTCTGCAGTACCACCGATCTCACCGATCATAACGATCGCTTCTGTCTCAGGGTCTTCTTGGAACAGTTTTAGGATATCAATGAAGTTTGAACCCGGGATTGGGTCACCACCGATACCAACACAAGTAGACTGGCCGAAACCTTCGTCAGTGGTTTGTTTAACTGCTTCGTAAGTTAGAGTACCGCTACGAGATACAATACCTACTTTGCCTTTCTTGTGGATGTGACCAGGCATGATACCGATCTTACACTCATCAGGAGTGATAACGCCCGGACAGTTAGGACCAATCATGCGAACGCCAGTTTCTTCTAGCTTCACTTTCACGTCGATCATATCTGTAGTAGGGATACCTTCAGTAATCGTTACGATTAGCTCGATACCCGCGTCAATCGCTTCTAGGATTGCATCTTTACAGAAAGGAGCTGGTACGTAGATGACTGTCGCTGTTGCACCAGTCGCTTCTACTGCTTCACGAACTGTGTTGAATACAGGAAGACCTAGGTGAGTTTGGCCACCTTTACCTGGAGACACACCGCCAACCATTTGCGTACCGTATGCGATAGCTTGCTCTGAGTGGAAAGTACCTTGACCACCAGTGAACCCCTGACAGATTACTTTAGTGTCTTTGTTAATTAATACAGACATTATTTAGCCTCCGCAGCAGCAACAACTTTCTGAGCAGCATCAGTTAGCGACTCAGCAGCAATGATATCAACATCAGAATTAGCAAGAACTTCGCGACCTAGGTCAGCGTTAGTACCTTCAAGACGAACAACAACAGGTACGCTTACGCCTACCTCTTTAACCGCACCGATAATACCTTCTGCGATCATGTCACAACGTACAATACCACCGAAGATGTTAACAAGTACCGCTTTCACATTGTCATCAGATAGGATGATCTTGAATGCTTCAGCAACACGCTCTTTCGTCGCGCCGCCACCTACATCTAAGAAGTTAGCTGGTTTGCCGCCGTGTAGGTTTACGATATCCATCGTACCCATTGCTAGGCCTGCACCGTTAACCATACAGCCAACGTTACCGTCTAGTGCTACGTAGTTCAGCTCCCACTGAGCTGCGTGTGCTTCACGCTCATCTTCTTGTGAAGGATCGTGCATTTCACGAAGCTTAGGCTGACGGTACAGTGCGTTTGAGTCGATGTTGATCTTACCGTCAAGACATAGCAAGTTGCCTTCACCAGTAATCACAAGTGGGTTGATCTCTAGCAGAGCAAGATCGTACTGAGAAAACATAGTGCCAAGACCCATAAAGATCTTAACGAATTGTTTGATTTGGTCGCCTTCAAGACCAAGTTTGAACGCTAGCTCACGACCTTGGTAAGCTTGTGGACCTACTAGTGGGTCAATTGCTGCTTTGTGGATGAGTTCCGGCGTTTCTTCCGCAACTTTTTCAATTTCCACACCACCTTCGGTAGAAGCCATGAAAACGATCTTACGGCTAGCACGGTCAACTACCGCACCTAGGTATAGTTCGTTCGCAATATTTGAAGCTTCTTCAACAAGGATTTTTGTTACTGGCTGACCATTTGCGTCTGTTTGGTAAGTTACTAGGTTTTTACCTAACCACTTCTGTGCAAACTCTTTAACGCCTTCTTTTGTATCGTGTAGCTCTACGCCACCCGCTTTACCACGGCCACCAGCGTGAACCTGACATTTAACTACTTTCTTGGCTGTACTAATACGGCCTGCGGCTTCAAAAGCTTCTTGTGGTGTATCACACGCGTAGCCTTCTGGCACAGGCAAACCGAATTCTGCAAACAGCTGTTTGGCTTGGTATTCATGCAAATTCATTTCGATATTCCGTTTGTTTTTCCCTTAAGGGATTTATTATTTCCATAACGCTGCAGTCTTGGCTGCTTGTACGTCTGTAGGGTCTTCTCAAATCAATCCTTTATCATGAGTTCTCATACTGAAGGATTCAAATGAAGGCCAAACGTTGAGCTAGTCTAGCCATTGAAATTTTTAACGTCTAGCTACCTACGATAACTAGACGTTTTAGCGATATTAAACGTCTAATAGGAGACGTGCTGGGTCCTCTAGTAACTCTTTAATCGTTACTAGGAAACCAACTGATTCACGACCGTCAATTAGGCGGTGATCGTAAGATAACGCTAGGTACATCATCGGCAAGATTTCAACTTTGCCATCCACTGCCATCGGACGCTCTTGGATCTTATGCATACCAAGAATCGCTGATTGAGGTGGGTTGATGATTGGTGTAGACATTAGTGAACCGAACACACCACCGTTTGTGATAGTGAAGTTACCGCCCATTAGCTCGTCTACCGTTAGCTTGCCATCACGACCTTTGATAGCCAGTTCTTTGATGCCTTTTTCAACATCAGCGAAACCAAGCTTGTCACAGTCTTTTAGGACAGGTGTAACTAGACCACGTGGCGTTGATACCGCCATGCTAATGTCGAAGTAGTTGTGGTAAACAATGTCATCGCCATCAATCGAAGCATTTACTTCTGGGTAACGCTTAAGCGCTTCTGTCACTGCTTTCACGTAGAAAGACATGAAGCCCAAACGAATACCGTGACGCTCTTCGAACTGATCTTTGTACTGCTTACGAAGGTCCATGATTGGTTTCATGTTCACTTCGTTAAACGTCGTTAGCATTGCCGTGTTGTTCTTCGCTTCTAGCAAACGGTTAGCAACTGTCTTACGAAGGCGAGTCATTGGAACACGTTTCTGACTGCGAGCCGCTGCCGGCACGTCAACCACTGCTGGCGAGTCTTCTTTTGACGCAGATTTAGCGTTCGCAAGATGCGCTTCAATATCTTCGCGCGTAATACGACCACCAACACCAGTGCCTTTCACTTGGCTTGCTTCTAAGCCATGTTCAGCCAATAAACGGCGCACTGCTGGGCTTAGTGCGTCATTACTTTCTTCGCTAAGCGCAGCTTTGTGACGCTTATCAGGAGATGCTTCAGTACCTTCTGTTTTGTCTGCAGTTGGTTCACCTGCAACTGCGCCTGGCTTCAATTTAGCAATGATTTGTTTAGAAAGTACTGTCGCACCTTCTGCTTCAACAATAGCTTCTAAAACGCCAGCTTCCGGAGCTGGAACTTCTAGCACAACTTTGTCTGTTTCGATGTCAACCAAAACCTCGTCACGCTCTACTGCGTCGCCCGGTTGTTTGTGCCATGTCGCTACGGTTGCATCAGCAACTGATTCAGGTAAATCTGGAACCAGAATTTCAATTGTCATATCTGTTTCTTCCTTTAACTTCTAGTTCTTAATTCGAAGTTTTTGAGTTCACGTTCAGAGCGTCTTCAACCAACGCTTTTTGTTGTTTCAAGTGCACCGACATGTAGCCAACTGCTGGCGAAGCAGAAGCTGGGCGACCTGCGTATTTAAGATTTGCACCTGCAGGAATAGCGGCACGGAAGTTATGTTGGCTACAGTACCAAGCACCTTGGTTCTGAGGTTCTTCCTGACACCACACGAAGTCTTCAACGTTAGTGTATTGAGCGATTGCTGTTTGTACTTCTTCCATTGGGAATGGGTAAAGCTGTTCAATACGCACGATAGCAACATCGTCTTGCTCGTTGTTACGGCGCTGCTCTAGTAGGTCAAAGTAAACCTTACCAGCACAGAACACGACACGTTTCACTTTGCTTGGTTCTAAATCATCTACTTCTGGAATTGCAGATTGGAATGTACCATCCGCCAAGTCTTCAATCGTTGAAGTACATAGAGGGTGGCGCAGCAAAGATTTCGGTGACATAACAATGAGAGGTCGACGCATTGGGCGTACAACCTGACGACGAATCATGTGGTACACCTGAGCCGGTGTTGAAGGAACCACAACCTGCATATTTTGCTCAGCACAAAGCTGAAGGTAACGCTCTAAACGTGCAGATGAGTGCTCAGGACCTTGACCTTCATAACCATGAGGTAGAAGCATAGTAAGACCGCACAAACGCGCCCACTTTTGCTCGCCTGACGAGATAAACTGGTCGATAACAACTTGTGCACCGTTGGCAAAATCACCAAACTGTGCTTCCCAGATAGTTAAACCACCTGGTTCGGCTGTTGCGTAACCGTATTCAAACGCCAACACAGCTTCTTCTGACAATACTGAGTCAAAGACTTGGAATGGCCCTTGGTTGTCATGAATATTCGCTAATGGAATGTAAGTGCTTGCATCGGTTTGGTTATGAAGAACCGAGTGACGGTGGAAGAAAGTACCACGACCCGAGTCCTGACCAGAAAGACGAATACGCTTGCCATCGTCAACCAATGTAGCATATGCCAATGTTTCAGCCATACCCCAGTCAATAGCTTTTTCACCGGTCATCATTGCTAGACGATCGTTGTATAGCTTATTAACACGGCTTTGCAGTTTATGGCTTTCTGGGTACTGACACAGACGATTGCCTAGCTCAATAAGGCGTGTCTTGTCGTATTTTGAATCCCACTCCATATCCCATTCGTGCCCTAAGTAAGGGGACCAGTCTACAGAGTGCAACGCCATTGGACGCCATTCTTTAACAACCACTTCACCGCGATCTAATGCATCGCGATACTCATTGACTAACTGAGTCGCTGTCTCGATATCTGATTCATTTTTATCGATCAGAACATCTGCATACAATTTGCGTGGTGTAGGATGCTTTTTGATTTTCTGGTACATCAAAGGCTGAGTCGCATTTGGCTCATCCGCCTCATTGTGACCGTGGCGACGGTAACATACAAGATCGATCACGACATCACGCTTGAACTCGTTACGGTAATCCAATGCAATGCGAGTAACAAAAGCAACTGCTTCTGGGTCATCTGCATTTACATGGAAAATTGGCGCCTGCACCATCTTCGCGATATCGGTACAGTACATCGTAGAACGCGTGTCACGAGGATTAGACGTCGTAAAGCCTACTTGGTTGTTGATGACGATACGTACCGTACCACCAACTTGGAACCCACGAGCAAGAGACATGTTGAACGTTTCGGCAACCACACCCTGACCAGCGATTGCAGAATCACCGTGGATGGTGATAGGAAGTACTTTGCTACCTTGATTATCACCCAAGCGGTCTTGACGTGCTCGAACTGAGCCCATGACTACCGGGTTTACGATTTCTAGGTGCGATGGGTTAAATGCAAGTGCTAAGTGAACATCACCGCCTGGAGTCGCAAAATCAGCAGAGAAACCTTGGTGATACTTCACATCACCCGTCCCCCAAGTTTCGTCGTGTTTACCGGCGAACTCATCAAACAGGTCTTGAGGTTTCTTACCAAGGACGTTCACCAGCATGTTCAAACGACCGCGGTGAGCCATACCGATAACCACTTCACGCATTCCACTTGTACCCGCATGACGGATCAACTCTTTCGTCATCGGAATCAGCGCATCACCACCTTCTAAAGAGAAACGTTTTGCACCTGGGAATTTCGCCCCGAGGTAACGCTCCAAACCTTCAGCGGCTGTTAGCTCTTCTAGGAATGTGCGCTTCTCATCTTTGTTGAATGATGGCTGGCCTACGACAGACTCAAGGCGTTGCTGAATCCAACGCTTTTGCTCTGTGTCAGTCATGTGCATGTATTCAGCACCGATGGAACCGCAATAAGTTTTGTTGAGGGCTTCATAGATATCTTTCAACTTCATGGTTTCTTGCCCAACAGCAAAAGAACCTACGTTGAAAGTTTCTTCGAAGTCATCTTCGGTAAGATTATGAAAAGCAGGGTCTAACTCCGCCACGGTTGGGCGTTGCCATAGACCTAGTGGGTCTAATTCTGCAGCTTCATGTCCGCGGAAACGGTATGCGTTGATTAGCTGTAGAACTTTTACTTGTTTTGCATCGACATCTGGGTCACTAACTTGGACATTGTAATGCTTTGTTTCTCTAGCGAGTCGTCGGAAGTAGTCACGGACACGTGAATGTGGTTGTTCTGCCACTTCTTCTGATGGCTTAGGCAAGCCTTCAAAAACACGTTTCCACTCCTCACTTACCAGATCGGGATCACTTAGATACAGTTCGTAGAGGTCCTCTACATACGTTGCATTGGCGCCAGCCAAGTGTGAAGACTCGAGCCATGCCTTCATCACGCCGTTGTGCATATTTTCCCTTAACCAGTAGTTTTCACGTTTGCTTCGGTCTTTGCCGAGCTATAAGAGCCGACTAAAAATACGGTCGGCAATTTTTGTATTCTTTACTCGAATATTACTGAAGCAGTGAAGCGGTCATATCGGGTGATCCGCAACACTGCGACATTCCTAAGAGCGAGCAAATTAAACCGAACGATTAACCAACATCGACTTAATGTGACCGATGGCTTTCGTCGGATTTAATCCCTTAGGACAAACACTTACACAATTCATGATGCCATGGCAACGAAAAACGCTAAATGCATCATCAAGATCAGACAAACGTTCATCTGTTGCCGTATCGCGGCTATCAATTAGCCAACGGTACGCTGCAAGAAGACCAGCTGGGCCGATGAATTTATCAGGGTTCCACCAGAATGATGGGCAAGACGTTGTACAACATGCACACATGATACATTCGTACAATCCATCTAAATGCGCACGATCATCAGGCGATTGTAGGTTCTCACGTGATGGTGGTAATGCACCATCATCAATCAAGAATGGTTTAACTTTCGCATAGTTATCATAGAACTGCGTCATGTCAACGATAAGATCGCGCACGACAGGTAACCCTGGTAGTGGACGAATAACTATCTTATCGCCTTGTAGAGCAGATAACGGTGTGATACACGCTAGGCCGTTTTTACCATTCATATTCAAACCGTCAGAACCACATACCCCTTCACGGCATGAGCGACGGAACGCGATGCTTGGATCTTGCTCTTTTAGCAGAATCAATGCATCAAGAACCATCATGTCTGAGCCTTCGTCTACCTCAAGGGTATACTCCTTCATGTAAGGCTTGGTATCCACATCCGGATTGTAACGGTATAAAGAGAAGTTTAATTTCATAGTCGTATCCTCCCTTTAGTATGTACGTACTTTCGGCGGGAAAGCTTCACGATGCGTTGGCGTCATGTTCACATCACGCTTAGTCATCGCTTCTGTTTCCGGATTGTAGATAGAGTGGCATAGCCAGTTCTCATCATCACGCTCAGGGAAATCGAAACGAGCATGTGCGCCACGACTCTCTGTACGGTAGTTCGCTGCAACGGCAGTTGAAAACGCGGTTTCCATCAGGTTATCAAGTTCTAGACACTCGATACGCTGCGTGTTGAACTCTGAAGACTTGTCCGCTAGATGCGCATCTTTCAAACGTTCGCGAATCACTTTCAACTCTTCTAGACCGGTTGCCATCGCATCGCCTTCACGGAATACCGAGAAGCTGTTTTGCATGCATGCTTGTAGGTCTTTACGAATCTGAACTGGATCTTCACCACCAGTGCTGTTTTCCCAACGCATAGTACGCGCTAGAGACGCTTCAATATCAGATTCTGTTGCAGGACGAGCTTCTGCTTGCGCTGCTAGCGTTTCGCCAAGGTGCAAGCCAGTAGCACGACCAAATACGACCAAGTCTAGTAATGAGTTGCCGCCCAGACGGTTAGCACCGTGTACCGATACAGAAGCAATCTCACCACATGCGTAAAGGCCTTGTACTTCCATCTCGCTACCGTCGGCCTTCTGCTTAATTGCTTGGCCAGAGACTTGAGTAGGTACACCACCCATCATGTAGTGACAAGTTGGAATTACTGGAATTGGCTCTTTCACAGGGTCAACGTGTGCAAATGTACGAGACAGTTCACAGATACCTGGTAGACGTGATTCAAGTACTTCTTTACCAAGGTGATCAAGTTTCAACTTGATATGTGGACCCCAAGGACCATCACAGCCGCGGCCTTCACGGATTTCAATCATCATTGAACGAGCAACCACGTCACGACCAGCAAGGTCTTTCGCGTTTGGTGCGTAGCGCTCCATGAAGCGTTCACCATCTTTATTTAGAAGGTAACCACCTTCACCACGACAACCTTCCGTCACTAGAACACCCGCACCAGCAATACCTGTTGGGTGGAACTGCCACATTTCCATGTCTTGCATTGGAACGCCTGCGCGAAGTGCCATACCAACGCCATCACCCGTGTTGATGTGCGCGTTAGTGGTCGATGCGTAAATACGACCTGCACCACCTGTAGCTAGAATGGTTGCTTTCGATTTGAAGTAACAGATTTCACCCGTTTCCATACAAATCGCAGTACAACCCATGATTGCGCCGTCTTGGTTTTTCACAAGATCCAAAGCGTACCACTCCGAGAAAATGGTTGTTTTGTGTTTTACGTTTTGCTGGTAAAGCGTGTGAAGAAGTGCGTGGCCAGTACGGTCTGCAGCTGCGGCTGTACGAGCAGCTTGCTCACCACCAAACTCTTTAGATTGACCACCGAATGGACGTTGGTAGATGGTACCGTTATCAAAACGAGAGAATGGAAGACCCATTTTTTCAAGCTCGATAACTGACTCAGGACCATTTTTACACATGTATTCAATCGCGTTCTGGTCACCGATGTAGTCGGAACCTTTAACGGTATCGTACATGTGCCATTGCCAATCGTCTTTGTGCGAGTTACCCAGAGCAACAGTAATGCCACCCTGTGCAGACACAGTATGAGAACGTGTTGGAAATACTTTTGACAACAAAGCACATGATAGGCCTTGTTCTGAAATTTGTAGTGCAGCGCGCATACCTGCACCACCAGCGCCGATTACTACGGCATCAAACTCACGAACTGGAATAGACACTTACGCACCCCACAGAATAAATAGACCAGAGAAGACATAGCCGAATAGCACGGCAATAACACCAAGTTGTAGTGCGCCACGTAGTTTCGCGCACTTAATGTAATCAGTTAATACCTGCCACAAACCAACCCATGCGTGAATCAGGATCGAGACAAGTGCCAACATGGTGAATACTTTAGTGAAGGTACCACCAAAGAATTGGGTCCAAGATGCGTAAGAGATATCTGAAAATGCACAGAAGCTAATCAGATAAATCGTGTATAGCGTCATAATGATTGCAGTTGCACGAATTAGTAGGAAATCGTGTACACCATTACGACCAAATGAAGATACGTGTTTTACCATACCAAGATCCCCGCCAATAATGATAATACTGCTGTTGCACCAAACGCGACTTTAGCGCTCATCGTGCCTGAATCTAGTTCTTCAAAGTGACCTAGATCCATCAATAAGTGACGGATACCACCTGCGATGTGGTAGGCAAGTGCAGTAAGAATTCCCCACAGGATGAATTTTACGAAGAAGCTATCGACGATGTCAGCGGCTTCCATAAAACCCATTGGGGATGACAGAGAAATGGATAGTAACCACAGTAATATACCCACCGCAACAAACGTAATTACCCCAGACACACGGTGTAGGATGGATGCGATTGCTGTGATAGGAAAGTGGATGGTCTGTAAATCTAAATTAACAGGTCTTGACTTTCTTTCTTTCACGGGCTTGCTCACTCAGCTCCATTGAGCATTTATTGTTATAACCAATTTCAGCTTCCAAACGTACAAAAGTTAACATCTACTTAACAAATATCGCGAGTAACCACCCAGATAATTGTAAACGATTTGTTAACAAACGGAATCCAGCAACAAACCTCACTCTTTGTTTCTAGCCCCGAATTTATAAGGATTTAACTAAAATTTTCTTTGCCAATATACGGCGAGCAACATTCTAATACAATTGGTGTAACAAATTATGCTACATAGAACAGATTTTTAACGATTTTCATGAGAAAAATCATAACAAGTGCACACAAAGATGGAGAAAAATTGACTTTAAGCTTTAACAACAGTACAAAAATGGCACATAAACATCCTGGACGGATTAAATAATAAACAAAGGAGATTGTTATGGCGGATAAGAAAGCGACCCTTCATGTTGAAGGTCAAGCGCCAATCGAACTGCCAATTATGGACGGTACGCTAGGTACACCTGTAATTGACGTTCGTAAGCTGGGAGCCAATGGTTACTTTACTTTTGACCCAGGTTTTCTTGCCACTGCATCTTGTGAATCATCAATCACGTACATCGATGGCGGCAAAGGTATTCTTTTGCACCGCGGTTTCCCGATTGATCAATTAGCCAATAACGCAGATTACTTAGAAGTATGTTACATCCTTCTTTATGGTGAAGCCCCTACCCGAGAACAATACGAGCAATTCAAAACGACCGTTACTCGTCACACAATGGTACACGAGCAAATCGCAAGCTTTTTCCATGGCTTCCGACGCGATGCTCACCCAATGGCGGTAATGTGTGGTGTAGTTGGAGCACTTGCAGCCTTCTATCACGACTCTCTTGACATTAACAACGACGAACACCGCGAAATTGCAGCGTACCGCCTGCTGTCAAAAATGCCAACACTGGCGGCGATGTGTTACAAATATTCTATCGGTCAGCCATTTATTTACCCTCGTAACGACCTTAGCTACGCAGAGAACTTCTTGCATATGATGTTCGCAAACCCTTGCGAAGAGTATGAAGTAAATCCTGTGGTTGCCCGTGCGATGGATAAGATTTTCACTCTACACGCGGATCACGAACAGAATGCGTCGACATCAACTGTACGTCTAGCTGGCTCTTCTGGTGCGAACCCATTTGCATGTATTGCCGCTGGTATTGCATCCCTTTGGGGACCTGCTCACGGTGGTGCGAACGAAGCCTGCTTGAGAATGCTAGAAGAGATTGGCAGCGTCGATAAGATCCCTGAATATGTAGACCGCGCGAAAGACAAAGATGACCCATTCCGCTTAATGGGCTTTGGTCACCGCGTTTACAAGAACTACGACCCACGTGCGACAGTAATGCGCGAAACGTGTCATGAAGTTCTCAAAGAGCTAAACATTCAAGACCCTCTGCTAGACGTTGCAATGGAACTTGAGCGCATTGCACTTTCTGATGAGTACTTCGTGTCTAAGAAGCTGTACCCGAACGTAGACTTCTACTCAGGTATCATTCTTAAAGCGATTGGTATTCCAGTTTCTATGTTTACGGTTATCTTCGCGATTTCTCGTACCATCGGCTGGATTGCTCACTGGAACGAAATGCACAGCGATCCACTGAACCGCATCGGTCGTCCTCGTCAGCTATACACTGGCGAAACACAACGTGAGTTTTCTCCACTTCACGAACGTGAATGATCTTTTAGTACGAAGATAGACAAACAAAAGGGTTGAGATTTTCGTCTCAACCCTTTTTTCTTTTTTGCGTTTAACGTTATTAATGGAGAACGCTAAACCGGATTATCAATATCGATAAACTCCACATGTAGGCCATATTCATCCGCTAGCCATTTGCCTAAGGCCTGAACACCATAACGCTCAGTAGCATGATGACCTGCAGCAAAGTAATGAATGTCCATTTCACGAGCAGTATAAGTGGTGCGCTCTGAAATTTCTCCAGAGATAAATGCATCCAGCCCGTGCTGTACAGCAAGTTCAATGAAATCCTGCCCTCCACCAGTACACCAGCCGACTGTCTCAATCATCTTATCAGTATTCTCTGGAGCGATATGCAGAGGCTCTCTTTCAAGAACTTGATTGATCTTACTCGCAAATTCAACACCAGACATCGGCTTTTTCAAGCGCCCAAACATAGCAACTGACTGAGGGTGCCCTTCAAGCCCACCTTCTACTTCGATTTCAAGTAAGCGAGCTAATTCAGCGTTGTTGCCTAGCTCTGGATGAATATCTAGAGGAAGGTGATAACCATATAAGTTGATATCATTTTTGATCAGGCTACGAATTCGTTTACCTTTCATGCCACGAATTGGCTCAGGCTCACCTTTCCAAAAATAGCCATGATGAACAAGCAATGCGTCTGCATTAAGCTCAATCGCTTTATCGATTAAGGCTTGAGAGGCGGTTACGCCAGTGATAACACGCTTTACCGCTGATTTCCCTTCTACCTGTAACCCATTTGGTGCGTAATCTTTAATTAACTGCGGTGACAGTTTGTCATTAAGAATCTGTTCTAACTTTAAGTTATTCATTATTACTTCCAATTTCTAGCGCATGTAAACCTAAATAACCTCTCGATGGAATCAGACGAAAGAGTGCAACCTAGTTGATACAACAACGTTTTGACATCTGGCACCTTGATATCATTTAGGTCTTTAAAGTGTATCTCGAACCCTAATATCGATGCTAGCCACCCTACCCTCAAAAGCAAATTTAGTTACAATAACAAAGCTTGTCGCCTCACCATAAATTTAGGGATACGGATGAACCAACTGCAACGCTTTTACCAATGGATCGCCACTTCACCTCCGCTTTTCAAGTTACGCCCTCCGTTTGCAACCTTAGAAGATGTCTCGGTCAAACCTTTGAATAGCTCAGAACAATACAATGGTAATCCGAGACTGGGTTTTTTATATCAGCACCTATGCACTGCGGCTCTTTCTAATTCAGAACGATATCAGATTATTGCCGAAGAAATTCAGTTAAACGACGCTGAAGGTAAGACCATTGGTGCTGTCGATTTGGTGTTGAGGAATACAGAATCAAATCAGATAGAACATTGGGAAGTGGCGATTAAGTTTTATCTTCTTTACAACGGCATTTGGTATGGCCCGAATGCTCACGACCAGTTACATGCGAAATTGGATAGAATGCTCACGCATCAACTGAAAATGAGCGATCGCCCGGAATTTCAAAAAATAATTCCTTTAAACGACTCTCCAGAAGAGCGCCTAATGATGCAAGGACGACTCTATATTAATCCGTTTACTCCAGAGCCAACTCCTAAGGAGTGCTTGGGTTATGAATTAAATCCAAGTCAGATTAGTGGTTACTGGTGCTATCAAAGTCAATGGGATTTAATTGGTAAACCCCTTTATCATTTACATAAACCATGCTGGGCGATCGGTACAGACGATTTCTCTCAACCTATTGAAAAGCCTTTAGATCGATTCATACACGCACAAACGGAAGACGGTCAATTCTGGTTTGTGGTACCAGATTCATGGCCCGGAGATAAAGCGGTTCGGGGCACTTAAACATGAAAGGGTTGATGTTTTCACATCAACCCTTTGCTAGATACATTGACCATTGGATGTTTTACAAACCAGCGGCTGCAAACACTTGATTAACGATCTCTTGTGCTTCAGCTTCGATTTGTTTCAGATGTTCTTCACCTTTGAAGCTTTCACAGTAAATCTTGTAGATGTCCTCTGTGCCTGATGGACGAGCAGCGAACCAACCGTTAGCTGTCGTTACTTTAAGGCCACCAATCGCAGCACCATTGCCTGGTGCATGCGTTAGACGAGCAGTGATCTCATCACCTGCTAGAGTTTCAGCCGCAACCATTTCTGGTGACAACTTCTTCAATACGTCTTTTTGTGGGCCATTTGCTACAGCTTGAATACGGTTGTACTTCGACTCACCGTGCTTCGCCGCTAGCTCTTCATAGTAATCTTGTGGGTTCTTACCCGTTACCGCAGTGATCTCTGCTGCTAGAAGGCATAGCAAGATGCCATCTTTGTCTGTTGACCAAGGCGTGCCATCTTTACGAAGGAAAGACGCACCAGCACTTTCTTCGCCGCCGAAACCAAACTTACCAGTGTACAGACCGTCTACAAACCATTTGAAACCAACAGGCACTTCACATAGCTCACGACCTAGATCCGCAACAACACGGTCAATCAGCGCACTTGAAACTAGTGTTTTACCAACAGCGACATCTTTACCCCACTCGTCACGATGACGGTACAAGTAGTCAATACAAACGGCTAAGAAGTGGTTCGGGTTCATCAAACCTTTTGGCGTAACGATACCGTGACGGTCGTAGTCAGGATCGTTACCAAATGCTAAATCGTATTCGTCTTTCAGTGCCAATAGACCCGCCATTGCGTAAGGAGAAGAACAGTCCATACGCACAACGCCGTCTTTATCTAGCGACATGAATTGGAAAGAAGGATCGATAGATTCACTTACTAGCGTTAGGTCTAGGTTGTATGCCTGACCAATTTGACGCCAGTAATCGATACCGCTGCCACCCAATGGATCTACACCAATCTTCAGGTTCGCTTTTTGGATTGCTTCCATATCGATAACGTTCACCAGGTCATCAATGTATGGCTTCACCAAGTCCATCTCTACAAACAGATCCGATGCTTTTGCTTCTGCTAGTGGTAGGCGTTTAACACCTTGTAAACCTTCAGCAATCAATTCGTTCGCACGATCTTCGATAGCTTGAGTCAACTCAGCTTCTGCAGGACCACCATGTGTCGGATTGTATTTGATACCGCCGTCTTGTGGTGGGTTATGTGATGGGGTAATAACGATACCGTCTGCTTTTTCATCGTGTTTGATGTTGTAAGTCAGAATCGCGTGTGAAATACCCGGTGTTGGCGTGTAACCGTTGTCTTGTTGGACAATCACTTTCACACCGTTTGCAATCAGTACTTCAATCACACTTGAGAAAGCAGGCTCAGATAGCGCATGCGTGTCTTTACCCACAAACAACGGGCCAATTGTGCCTTGCTCAGCACGAACTTCTGCTACCGCTTGAGCGATCGCTAAAATGTGGTTTTCGTTAAAAGTGTGCTTGTCTGCAGTACCGCGGTGGCCAGAAGTACCAAATTGAACTTTGTGTTCTGCGTTTGCCGCGTCTGGTTGAAGTAAGAAGTAGTTAGCAACGAGTGCTGGGATATTGTGAAGATCTTCCTGCTGCGCTTTTTGCCCAGCACGAGGGTGCATAGCCATGTTTGACATCCTTTCTTTCAATACAAATAAAATTAAAAAAGCCTCATAATATCCGCTCACTGCGACGCATTATGAGGCTTCTATCAGGTTTCTTAGATTGAACCTGTTACTTTTTCTATTAAGTCAGGTTGGAACCCCATGTGTGCCATCACTTGTTCAACCATCTGTCTTTTACGACTTGTATTGTTATTCGTGATAACCCAAAACGGTGTGCCAGGAATGGCTTTTGGCTTGGTCGTATTACCGTTTGCTAGCAAGGTTTCTTCATTATCTGCAAAGTACACGCGTTTGCGTCCTTTTACATTCGTAGCCTGGGCGAAACCTTCTGGATTCAATTTATGTAAGGTCGATAATACCAACATAAAGCGATCAATCGCTTTTTTTAGACCGGCAAACTCATCAGAAATAAGCAGCGAACGCATTTCTTTCACTACATCAACAGATTCCGTTTTACCCGCATCTTTACTTACTACAATCCCTTGTGGCTTCTCTACTACAGGCGCGGATTTAGCTTCCTGCAACTGACCATCAAGGTTTAAAAGGCGTCGCAAAATATCCGAGGCGCTTTCACCGATATGCTTAGTTTGACTAGCTATATAACGGTATAGATCCTCATCAACCTCAATTGTTTTCATTCGCTTTTCACATTCTCAATGTTTAAACTCTGGGGGATTATAACGAGATCCACGCGGATACTCCACGTTAAACCCATCACGAATAAGATAAAATGTCAGCATTACTCAACTATAAGCAGGAAGGCCAAGGCCAAACAGTTGTTTTGATTCACGGATTGTTTGGTAGTTTAAGTAATCTGGGTCTACTCGCCCGCGATCTTATTAAAGATCACACGGTGATCAGTATTGATCTGAGAAATCACGGCCTCTCTTTCCACTCCGAAGTCCATAACTATACCGATATGGCAAAAGATGTGGCTCAGCTCCTTCAGCACTTAAACGTTGAGCCATCTATTGTTATTGGTCACTCCATGGGCGGAAAAGTCGCGATGGCTCTTGTGGACATTGCGCCAAATGTAGTCAAGCAGTTAGTCGTTCTCGACATGGCGCCTGTAGCCTACACTACGAACCGTCACGATAATGTTTTTAACGGCTTACATGCTGTTATTAATGAAAAACCAGCAAATCGACAGCAAGCCATGGATATCCTAGCTCAACATATTGAGCTCGATGGTGTAAGACAATTTCTCTCTAAATCACTGTACAAAAATGGCGATAAGATGGATTGGCGGTTTAACGTACCGAGCCTTTTTGAGAATTATGACCAAATTATTGGCTGGCAAGAAATCACACCAACAGATATCCCAACTTTATTTATCAAAGGCGGCGACTCTGACTACTTAATGCCAGAACATCAGCCGGCAGTGAAGCGACAATTTAACCATGCTAAAGCACACATTATCGCTGGCACTGGTCACTGGTTACACGCCGAGAAACCGACAGAAGTAATGAGAGTCATTCGAAAATACATTTCGAGTTAACAAATTCGAAAAGCAACACTAGATTATTGAAATAACCCTTCTTGTAGTGCATTAACTTTACCGTTTAACAGTGGTATAGTGCGCCCAAGATTTTTCGGCATGAAGGGCTAAAATGCTTTACGACTATATGGATATGCTCGAGTCTATTGGGCTCGATCTTCTTTTTGCTGCTATCTTTTTTTTCATCGGGATGGCGATAAAAGATGTGCTAAAGCAAGGCAATGTACCTGTTTTTGGTCGTCGTATTGTGTGGTTAGTCCTTTTCCTAGGCTGTGCTGGCTTTATTGCAAAAGGTGTAATTCAGCTAACTTGGGAAGGCTCAGGGTTAGGTTAAACCCTTAGTAACATCGCCAATAACAAACAATGTAAAGGTATAGACTCTATGGCAAGTGTAGGTATCTTCTTCGGTAGCGACACAGGTAATACTGAAGCCGTTGCAAAGATGATTCAAAAGCAACTAGGTAAACATCTAGTTCACGTTCAAGACATCGCGAAAAGCAGCAAAGAAGACATTGATAACTTCGATCTTCTTCTTCTAGGTATCCCAACTTGGTACTACGGCGAAGCACAATGTGATTGGGATGACTTCTTCCCTGAGCTTGAGCAAATCGACTTCTCTACTAAGCTAGTGGCTATCTTTGGCTGTGGCGACCAAGAAGACTACGCAGAATACTTCTGTGACGCGATGGGCACAGTCCGTGATATCGTTGAATCTAAAGGCGGCACAATTCTTGGCCATACCTCGACAGAAGGCTACGAATTTGAAGCGTCTAAAGCACTTGTTGAAGGTGACGAAAGCCAATTCGTAGGTCTATGTATTGATGAAGACCGCCAACCAGAATTGACTGACGAGCGTGTTGAAAGCTGGGTTAAACAGATCTATGAAGAGATGTGTTTAGCTGAGCTAGAAGGCTAATCAAATTGAATGATGCAAAGACCTCCACTTGGAGGTCTTTTTGTATGTATTGTCACACAGCATCGGTAAGTACTTCCTCTTCGCGATACTGAGGTTTCTTTCTTACATAAAGCTTGCGTTGAACCTCTGAAACCACATTCCCCTGTTTATCTTTTACATGAGTAATAAACTCAGGAAAACACTTTTCTCCATTCCGTGTCATTTGATAAATGTTTTCCAGCATCCCTTCAGTGACCTCAAATTCTGCAAACAAATCACTTTGCCCCGGCTTAATAAAGTTAATGCTTGCCTCTTTATCCCACACATAATATTCCTCTCGTAGAATCCCCATCAGCATCAACGAGTAAATAGGATCAGTTAAAGAGAAAATACTGCCGCCATATTGGGTGCGATTGGCATTTTTATTCCACCAGCGAAGCTTTAAACGTACCTTTACAGTACGGAAGTCTTGAGAAATATGTAAGATTTTAATACCCGCCCCCCAAAAAGGAGGCCAAATATTGAGTGCGAACTTTACAATTCCTGGTTTGTATATCTTCGCTAGTCGCCTATTCATCGCTATCCCTGCCCTCTCCAAGCTTAATGTTACATAATTGTAACTGGTCAGAGCTGTAATATAATAGACCTGTTTCTAATTTACAAAAAGATTCTATTAACCCTTTGAAGTTCGTGGTTTAATGTTCCGAACGCTTATCCTATAATGGTAGGAAGATTGAATTCTGTTAAATCGCTGCAGATGATCCAACGGGAAAGTATATGTCAGATAATAATCAGGCGCTGAAGGATGCGGGTTTAAAAGTAACCCTTCCGAGGCTAAAAATTCTAGAAGTACTTCAGCAGCCAGACTGCCAGCACATCAGTGCTGAAGATTTGTACAAAAAGTTGATTGATCTAGGTGAAGAAATTGGCCTAGCAACTGTTTACCGAGTTCTAAACCAGTTCGACGATGCTGGTATTGTAACTCGTCACCACTTTGAAGGTGGAAAGTCAGTCTTCGAATTATCGACTCAACATCACCACGACCACCTAGTGTGCCTAGACTGTGGTGAGGTAATTGAATTTTCTGACGATCTTATCGAAGAACGTCAAAAAGAGATTGCAGCTAAGTACAATGTAACACTAACAAACCACAGCTTATACTTGTACGGCAAGTGTAGCGATGGTGGTTGTAAAGACAATCCAGATGCACACAAACCGAAAAAATAAGGGTTTGTTAATTTAAAAAGTAAACGTCAGCACATGCTGGCGTTTTTTGTTTCTAGAAGTAAGTACGTTAGACGTCAGTACTTTGGTTACAGAACAAAAGCTACTAAACGCCCATCTTTTTTCTCCACAGTTTTGCACATCTATATAGCACTCTGTGGGATTAGGTATAAAAAATGCCAGCGTTTGCTGGCATTTTTTCATCGTTCTCAGCATTAATTGAGATTATTGATTCTCAATTTTTGCCCAGGTATCACGTAGACCAACCGTGCGGTTGAATACTAGATTATCTGCTGAAGAGTCTTTCGAGTCTGCACAGAAGTAACCCATACGTTCAAACTGGTAACCTTTTTCTGCTTCTGCAGAAGCTAGGCTAGGCTCGACGAAGCCATTGATCACAACTAATGATTCAGGGTTGATAGTAGAAGCAAAATCTTCCGCTGCGCCTGGGTTTGGCACCGTAAATAAACGATCGTACAGACGAATTTCCGCTGGAAGAGCTTTATCAGCTGACACCCAATGAATAACGCCTTTCACTTTACGACCATCTGCTGGGTTTTTACCTAGCGTATCTGCATCGTAAGAACAGAAGATCGTTGTGATGTTGCCTTCGGCATCTTTTTCAACGCGCTCAGCTTTGATCACGTAAGCACCACGTAAACGAACTTCTTTACCTAGCACTAAACGCTTGTACTTTTTGTTCGCTTCTTCACGGAAGTCTTCACGCTCAATCCACAATTCACGCGTGAATGGCACTTCACGCACACCCATTTCAGGTTTATTTGGGTGGTTGGCAACTGTCAAGTTTTCTACTGCGCCTGCTTCAAAGTTTTCGATAACAACTTTAACAGGATCCAGTACAGCCATTGCACGCGGAGCGTTCTCGTTTAGGTCATCACGAATACAAGATTCTAATGAACTAAACTCGATCATATTTTCTTGCTTCGTTACACCAATACGCTTACAAAACTCACGAATAGATGCAGGTGTGAAGCCACGACGACGCAGACCTGAGACAGTCGGCATACGTGGATCATCCCAACCATTAACCAGTTTTTCAGTAACTAGCTGGTTAAGCTTACGCTTAGACATCACTGTATATTCAAGGTTTAAACGACTGAACTCGTATTGATGTGGACGGCTTTCGATCGTGATGTTGTCTAGAACCCAATCGTACAGACGACGGTTATCCATGAATTCAAGCGTACAAATAGAGTGCGTAATGCCTTCTAATGCATCAGAAATACAGTGCGTAAAGTCGTACATTGGGTAAATGCACCACTTATCACCAGTTTGGTGGTGCGTAGCAAAACGCACACGGTATAAAACTGGATCGCGCATGACCATGAATGAAGAACCCATGTCGATTTTAGCACGAAGACACGCTTTACCTTCTTCAAATTCACCAGCGCGCATTTTTTCAAACAACGCCAAGTTCTCTTCAACAGAACGGTCACGGTATGGACTTGGTTTACCTGGCGCCTTTAGTGTGCCGCGGTATTCACGAATTTGCTCTGGACTTAGCTCATCTACGTACGCTAAGCCTTTGTTAATCAATTCAATTGCATATTCGTAAAGCTTATCGAAGTAGTTTGATGAGTAACATACTTCACCACTCCACTCAAAGCCCAACCAGTTTACATCTTTCTTGATAGACTCAACGTATTCGATGTCTTCTTTTTCAGGGTTTGTATCGTCGAAACGCAGATTACATTGACCCTGGTAGTCCTGAGCAATACCGAAGTTCAAACAGATAGACTTAGCATGACCGATATGCAGGTAGCCATTTGGCTCCGGCGGGAATCGAGTATGCACGCTAGTGTGTTTACCATCCGCTAGATCTTTATCAATGATCTGGCGAATAAAGTTTGATGGACGAGCATCAGCTTCACTCATCTATAGCACCTCAAAAATATTAGTATTGTCAGAGAAAACGGAACCCTGTATCCAAGTATGGTTTCACAGAGTACATTGTTCCTAATGATCCACAATTCTAAGCAATTAGACAACAAGAACTCGCTCTAAAACGACAATATTTATCGAGTTGGCGTGAAAGCAAAGCAGATTCAAAGGGCCTAAACGAAAAAAGGCCTCCTGCGGAGGCCTTTTGCGATGTTGTAGTATCAATTGTTTGCAATACCAATAACAAACAATCGCACCACTATTAAACAGTTAAGCTGGTAACTGAACACCACTTAAGTCTTCATCTTTAGATACATTCTTCATCTCACCAGCAACAATCTCTGCTAGTGGACCAAGGATAACTTGTAGGTTGTTTGTACCTAGCTTCACAACTCCCATAGCTCCAAGATCTTTCAGAGTTTTCTCATTGATAACGCTCATATCTTTCACGGAAAGGCGCAAACGAGTAATACAGGCATCGATAGAACTTAGGTTGTCATGACCGCCAAGTGCTTTCAAGTACTGACGAGCAAGCTCTGAAGAATTGCTTGATCCAGCCACGTTAGATAAAGCTTCTTCATCATCTTCACGTCCCGGTGTTTTAAGGCCAAACTTAACAATCACGGTACGGAACACGAAGTAGTAAACCGCAAAGAAACCAAGACCTTGTACAATGAGCATGTACCAATTTACCGCTAGCGGGTTACGAGTCGACAATACTAAGTCGACTAAACCAGCAGAGAAACCGAAACCTGCAATCCACTGCATTGATGCCGCGATATAAACTGATAGACCAGTCAGCGCTGCGTGAAGAACGTACAGTCCTGGAGCAAGGAACATGAATGCAAATTCAAGTGGTTCTGTTACACCTGTAAAGAATGAAGCAAACGCAGCTGCAATCATGATAGATGCCACTTTCTCTTTATTCTTTGATTTCGCAGTATGGTACATCGCTAGAGCAGCACCTGGTAAACCAAACATCATGATTGGGAAGAAGCCCGCTTGGTACATCCCCGTAACACCTACCGTTGCCGTGCCTTCAGCTAATGATTTCGCACCGCCAAGGAAGTTTGGAATGTCATTAATACCAGCAACATCAAACCAGAACACTGAGTTTAGTGCATGGTGCAGACCAACAGGAATTAGAAGACGGTTGAAGAATGCGTAAACACCTGCACCTGCTTCACCCATACCTTGAATGCTTTCACCAAAACTGACCAGACCGCCGTAAACTGATGGCCAAACGTACATCAGGATGAACGCAATAACGATACCAGCAAAAGACGTTAGGATCGGTACAAGACGCTTGCCAGAGAAAAACGCCAGTGCTTTGTGCAGCTCTACGTGAGAAAAACGGTTGTACAACTCAGCAGAAACAATACCAACCAAGATACCGACGAACTGGTTATTGATTTTACCAAATGCAGCAGGTACTTCACTTGGGTCAATGCCTTGAATTTGTGATACTGCACCAGGGGCCAAAAGCGTTGTGACAACTAAGAAGCCCACGAAACCTGAAAGTGCAGCGGCGCCATCTTTGTCTTTAGACATTCCGTAAGCAACACCAACAGCGAACAATACTGACATATTGTCAATGATCGCTGCACCAGCTTTAATAAGAAATGCAGCAAGTGCACTGTTTGCGCCCCAGCCATTTGGGTCGATCCAGTAGCCAATACCCATGAGTATTGCTGCTGCAGGAAGTGTGGCAACCGGCACCATAAGCGCCTTACCCACCTTCTGGAAGTATCCGAGAATGTTCACCTTAAGTTCCCCCTATAGGATTAGATGTTATGTTGAATGACTTATTTCAGCCGTCCAATTTAGTCATCCTAAGTTTATGATATTAATTTTGCTCCGCAAATTAAAAGCTCACCGTTTGTGATCATAATCACCACAATTTGCCCTTTCGGAAGGTTTTTGCTAGCGAGATCATAAAACTTATTTTATTATACGAAAAAATGGCGTTTTAAAGATAATATTCTCGCACTTTATGCAAGGCAGAATCAGTGTTATTTTGGTATCTAGGCGGGTAAATCACTGTAACTTTGCTCTGAAAAAGAATCATAAAAAACCATACAATTATTACTTTTCAGTTAGTTACTATGACAATAACATCGATAAAACGCGACTTGCTGTATGTGACTCGTTATCTAATTCAGTGATACAAACTAAGTACCCATATGACTGAAGCAGTCTCTACTTAGATAACGATATAGAAATTGAATTCTCATCTATAAGGACTAGCTGACTATGTACGCGCTAAGTAACTGTAAAATTTATACCGGTAGTGATGTTCTTACCGATCATGCGGTCATCATCGAAAACGATCTTATTCAATCTATTGTGCCGGTTTCTGAGCTACCTCAAAGCATCGAAGTAAAAGACCTTGCAGGCGCTAATCTAAGCCCAGGCTTTATCGATCTGCAGTTGAACGGTTGTGGCGGTGTAATGCTAAACGATGCAATTACCCCTGAAACAATGCAAATCATGCACCAGGCAAACCTCAAATCTGGCTGTACTAGCTTCCTGCCAACACTCATTACATCATCTGATGAAGATATGCGAACTGCAATTGCTGCAGCTCGTGAGTACCACAACAAGTATCAAAATCAATCGCTTGGTTTACACCTCGAAGGTCCTTACCTTAACGTCGCGAAAAAAGGCATCCATAACGTAGATTTTATTCGCCCTTCAGACGAAAGCATGATCGACCTTATCTGCGCAAACGCCGATATCGTAGCGAAAGTAACACTAGCACCTGAGCATAACGACCCAGAGCATATTGCGCGATTAAAGGCTGCTGGCATCGTAGTTTCAATTGGCCACACAAATGCAACCTACGCCGAAGCACGTAAAAGCTTTGAAGCAGGCATTACTTTTGCTACACACCTCTTTAATGCAATGACACCAATGGTTGGTCGTGAACCAGGAGTTGTTGGTGCAATTTACGATACTCCTGACGTATATGCTGGCATTATTGCTGATGGTTTTCACGTCGACTACGCAAACATCCGAATTGCTCATAAAATCAAAGGTGAAAAGCTTGTTTTGGTGACGGATGCCACAGCTCCAGCAGGTGCTAACATTGATCACTTTATTTTTGTCGGTAAGAAAGTATATTACCGAGATGGTAAGTGTGTTGATGAAAATGGCACGCTAGGCGGCTCAGCTTTGACAATGATTGAAGCAGTTCAGAATTCAGTTGAGCACGCGGGGATCGCTTTAGACGAAGCTCTACGAATGGCCACGTTATACCCAGCAACAGCAATTGGTGTTGAGGATCGCCTTGGCCGAGTTCGAAAAGGGATGGTTGCAAACCTGACTATTTTCGATCGTGACTTTAAAGTAAAAGCGACGGTTGTTAACGGACAATACGAGCAAAATTAAGCATGAATGGCGGACAGATTGGTAATGTAGATTTAGTAAAACAGCTTAACAGCGCTGCGGTATATAGGCTGATTGATCAGCAAGGTCCTATCTCCCGTATTCAAGTCGCGGACGTGAGTCAGCTCGCGCCTGCTAGTGTTACCAAAATAACCCGCCAACTTTTAGAGCGCGGCCTTATTAAGGAGGTCGCCCAACAAGCTTCAACTGGTGGTCGTCGTGCGATCTCTTTGACTACTGAAGTCAAACCTTTTCATTCGATTGCCGTTCGCTTAGGTCGAGATTACGTACAGTTCAGTTTATACGATTTAGGTGGTACCGCGCTGGCAGAAGATCAGCATGAACTGCACTACACTAACCAAGCAGACTTAATCGCAGGACTCATCGATTTATTAAAAGATTTCGTAAGCCGTTGCGAAGACAAAATTGATCAACTCATCGCTATCGGCATCACTTTACCGGGCCTTGTTAACCCAACAACTGGCGTGGTCGAATACATGCCTAATACCGATATCGATAATCTTGCTCTCGGTGAAATTGTTGGAGAGAAGTTTAATACAGCATGCTTTGTTGGCAACGACGTACGTGGCATGGCGTTGGCTGAGCACTACTTTGGAGCAAGCCAAGACTGCCAGGATTCTATTTTGGTTAGCGTCCACCGCGGTACTGGCGCAGGTATTATCGTTAACGGCCAGGTTTTTCTTGGTTTTAACCGCAACGTCGGTGAAATTGGTCATATCCAAATTGACCCGCTTGGTGAGCAATGCCAATGTGGAAACTTTGGCTGTTTAGAAACCGTAGCTGCAAACCCAGCGATTATTCAACGAGTGAAGCAACTGATTACTCAAGGATACGAATCAAGCTTAACCGACCTTGAAAACATCACAATTGAAGCGGTATGTCAGCACGCAATGAATGGTGATGAACTTGCGAAACAGAGTTTAGTGCGAGTGGGCAACCAGCTAGGTAAAGCGATTGCGATTACGGTTAACTTATTTAATCCACAGAAAATTGTAATTGCTGGCGATATTACTGCAGCACAAGATATTCTTTTCCCTGCAATTCAACGCAACGTAGAGAATCAATCTCTTAAAACTTTCCATAACGACCTCCCTATCGTGGCTTCTCACATTGATAAGCAGCCAACGATGGGCGCATTTGCGATGATTAAACGCGCTATGCTGAACGGAGTTTTGTTACAAAAGTTACTGGAAGACTAAGTTTATACAACCAATTGAGTTACAATCTCGGGCTGTGTTTTCACAGCCCGAGATTGTATATCAGGAATACAGCTTAACAGTATGGAAATTATTCTAATTACAGCCGCTTTTTTAGCTGGTTTTATTGCGCTTAAATGCAGCCTCCCTCCCCTCGTTGGTTTTCTACTAGCTGGATTTGGCTTGCATGCATTTGGTTACCAAAGCAATGACGTTATCGTCACTCTCGCAGATCTTGGTGTTACTCTTCTTCTGTTTACTATTGGACTCAAACTCGATGTAAAAACCCTGCTGTCCAAAGAAATATGGGGAGGGGCAACCGCCCACAACATACTCTCTACCGCTTTTTTTGCCCTAGCGTTATCCGGCTTAAAACTACTGGGCTTGACTTCGCTAGCCAGTATGGACGGCAGCCAAATCCTGCTTTTAGCTTTTGCACTATCGTTCTCTAGTACCGTTTTTGCCGTAAAAGCATTGCAAGAAAAAGGCGAAATGAACGCGACCTACGGCACACTCGCGATCGGTATCTTGGTTATGCAAGATATTTTTGCCGTAGTATTCCTGACTGCTTCAACCGGAAAAGTCCCAGAATGGTATGCCATCGGTTTGTTCGCACTGCCTTTCCTTCGTCCCCTATTCTATAAGCTGCTCGATAAAGTTGGCCACGGCGAAATGCTGGTGCTATTCGGTATTTTCTTCGCGCTTGTTGTCGGTGCTGGGCTATTCGAGTTGGTCGGGATGAAACCAGACTTGGGCGCGCTAATTTTAGGCATGCTACTCGCAGGTCACCCAAAAGCCTCAGAACTATCCAAGTCATTATTCAATATGAAGGAGCTCTTTTTAGTCTGCTTCTTTTTAAACATTGGTTTATCCGCCTCATTGAGCGTGAATGGCGTCGTTCTCGCCCTGCTATTTATCTTACTGCTACCAATCAAAGGACTCTTGTACTTCGTCACTATTAATCATTTTAAGTTTCGAGTACGTACCTCTTTGCTCGCCTCTTTATCACTATTTAACTACAGTGAGTTTGGTCTTATTGTTGCAGGGTTGGCCTATAAAATGGGCTGGATGCCAAGTGATATGCTTGCTGCGATTGCGGTTGCGGTGTCGGTATCCTTTGTAATTTCCGCGCCACTTAACCGCCTTAGCCATAAAATTTATCAACATTCAGGTAAGTGGCTGCAAGAGACAGCGGTAGAAAAGCTCAATCAACGCGACCAACTCATCAACCCAGGTCATGCCCAAGTATTGATCTTAGGTATGGGGCGTATTGGGACGGGCGCTTATGATGAGCTACGCTCACGCTATGGCAAAATTTCATTGGGTATAGAAATTCGTGAAGACGCTGCACATCATCATCGTTCAGAAGGAAGAAATGTGATTTCTGGTGATGCCACCGACCCGGATTTCTGGGAGCGAATTTTAGATACAGGTCATGTAAAACTGGTTCTGCTTGCAATGCCACATCATCAAGGTAACCAAACAGCACTTGAGCAGCTTAAACGCAGAAAATATAAGGGGCAAATTGCCGCTATCGCCGAATACCCAGATCAATTGGAAGGCTTACTTGAAAATGGCGTTGACGCAGCATTCAATATATATAGTGAAGCTGGTAGCGGTTTTGCTCGACACGTCTGTAAACAACTTCAACCTAAATTCACACCAATTAAATAAGCAACAGCACTGATATTTTTCGGAAGGCTTTCTATTGATAGAAAGCCTTTTTTGTATAGTTTTTATACCAAACCTTGATCTCATTCACCAAAACAACGGTTGAGTTAAATATTTTCCACACAACAAGGCCTTTTATCATTTTTTTAATCACAAAACGTTGCTTTTTTTATTAGTAATGGCAAATTTAAACCATACCGATTAGAAATTGTTTAGTTTAGTAAGGATGTAGTATGTGTTCAGTATTTGGCATTTTAGACATTAAAAGCGATGCAGCCGCATTGCGCCCTATCGCATTAGAGATGTCGAAAAAACTTCGTCACCGTGGCCCAGACTGGTCTGGGATTTACTCTTCAGAGCGTGCTATTTTAGCGCACGAGCGCTTGGCGATTGTTGGTCTAAATAGTGGTGCACAGCCGCTATACAGCCCTGATAAGAAGCTCATCCTTGCCGTCAATGGTGAAATCTACAACCATAAAGAAATTCGTGCTCGTTACGAAGGAAAGTACGAATTTCAAACCGATTCAGACTGTGAAGTCATTCTTGCACTTTACCAAGATATGGGTGCAGATCTCCTTGAAGAACTAAACGGTATTTTCGCTTTTGTGCTCTACGACGAAGAAAAAGATGAGTATTTAGTCGGCCGTGACCATATTGGTATTATCCCTCTTTATCAAGGTCACGATGAGCATGGTAACTACTATGTGGCATCAGAGATGAAGGCTCTTGTTCCAGTATGTAAAACAGTAAGTGAATTCCCTCCTGGTAGCTACTACAGCTCTAAAGATACTGAGCCAACACGTTACTATGTTCGTGACTGGAACGAGTACGCAGCAGTACAAGGTAACAGCACTAGCAAAGAAGAATTGACTGAAGCGCTAGAAGCGGCTGTTAAACGCCAACTAATGACTGACGTGCCTTACGGTGTACTTCTTTCAGGCGGTCTAGATTCTTCTATTACATCTGCGGTAGCAAAACGCTTTGCAGCGATGCGTATTGAAGATGATGAAAAGTCTGAAGCTTGGTGGCCTCAACTGCACTCTTTTGCTGTTGGCCTAGAAGGCGCGCCTGACCTGAAAGCAGCTCGCGAAGTTGCCGACCAAATTGGTACCGTTCACCACGAAATGACGTACACGATTCAAGAAGGTTTGGACGCGATTCGTGACGTGATTTACCACATTGAAACGTATGACGTGACGACTATCCGCGCATCAACACCTATGTTCTTAATGGGTCGTAAGATCAAAGCGATGGGTATCAAGATGGTATTGTCTGGTGAGGGCGCTGACGAAATCTTTGGTGGCTACCTTTACTTCCACAAAGCGCCAAACGCGAAAGAGTTCCACGAGGAGACAGTGCGTAAACTGCTTGCTCTGAACATGTTCGACTGTGCTCGTGCTAACAAGTCGCTGGCAGCATGGGGAGTTGAAGGACGCGTACCTTTCCTAGATAAAGAGTTCATTGATGTAGCAATGCGCTTGAACCCAGCAGACAAGATGTGTGGCAACGGTAAAATGGAGAAACACATCCTTCGTGAGTGCTTCGAGCACTACCTGCCAGAATCGATCGCATGGCGTCAAAAAGAGCAGTTCTCTGATGGCGTTGGCTACAGTTGGATCGATACGCTGAAAGAAGTAGCAGAACAGAAAGTGACAGACCAGCAGATGGAAACAGCTCAATATCGATTCCCATACAACACGCCAACGACAAAAGAAGGCTACGCGTACCGTGAAATCTTTGAAGAGTTATTCCCACTTCCATCAGCAGCAGAGTGTGTACCAGGAGGCCCTTCAGTAGCGTGTTCTTCAGCGAAGGCGATTGAATGGGATGAATCGTTCCAAAACTGTGTTGACCCATCAGGTCGTGCAGTACAGACCGTTCACAACGACTCATACTAATTCTCTACGATAAAGATAAGGGTCGGTTCGTCCAATCCTTTTAAAACAGACAGAAAATTAGATACGATCAAAAAGAGGTGCTTTTGCACCTCTTTTTATGTTTGATGGAATTAGGCTATTTTAAATCTAAATCACTATTGTCTATGCTGACAGGCACACGCTTGGTGATCATCTGAACTAGCATAATTGAGCGTTTCTCACCATCTTGTTCTTGGAAGATGGCATCTATGCCCGCAAATTGACCGCTTTTAACTCTAATTTGATCGCCTGGTTTTGGCATACATTCAGAAACGGTATTGTCATTACAACACTTTTCTAGCTGCATCAATTCGAAGACCAAGTCACCTTGAACTTCTTTCGGTTGAGCACCAAAACGCACAAAGTCAACAACACCTCGAGTAGAGCGGACTGAGGTGAAGTTTGGCCCTTGCTCATAATCAAAGTAAGCGAATACGTAACAAGGAAACAGCGGTTCCTCGACTTTTTGTCTTTTACCGCGCAAAATCTTCTCAACTTCTACAGTTGGATAAAAGCACTCTACACCTTGATTTTCAAGGTGTTGTTTCGCCCTAACCTGCTCCCCACGTTTACAATAAAGTAGATACCAACGTTTCATCTTTTTACTAGCCAATTCTATTTTGTTTTTATCCTAGCATTAAGCCAAAGTTGAGTCATTGATATTCAGTTTATCTATAAAAGTATGATTATACATCGCTCGCATTAACGACATTTTTCAGCAACTTACGATAAAGAAGTCCATAGGCAAAAATGGAAATTAAGTTTGTAACACAACCAATACACCATCATATAATCTGCAAATCCAATCAAAAACAGCCACTTAACAAACAAAAATAGTTGAATGGCAAAATTTTATTATTTGTCACTCGTTGAATTGCATTGTATACGTAGAAGTCGTTAAAAAATGTAATAACTATTATTAGAAGAGCTTATGTCAAACCAACATCAATATTTTGGTCATCCACGTGGCCTGTTCTTATTGTTCGGTACAGAACTGTGGGAACGCTTTTCTTACTACGCAATGCGTGCCATTCTCGTGCTTTACCTTACTGATACAACAATGAATGGCGGCCTTGGCTGGTCAACCAAAGACGCATTAGACCTATACGGCATATACACAGGGCTTGTGTATATCACGCCTCTTATCGGTGGTTACCTAGCAGATAACTATTTAGGTCAACGTCGCTCAATTTTGCTTGGTGGCGCGTTAATGGCCATCGGCCAGTTTACTCTTGCACTTCCTGCTGATGCTTTAGGTATTGGTTCGCTACACAGTTTCTATTTAGGTCTTGGCCTACTTATCACTGGTAACGGTCTCTTTAAGCCAAATATCTCAACCATGGTTGGCGACCTTTATCAAGAAGGTGACAACCGTCGTGACGGCGCATTCACTATCTTTTATATGGGTATCAACTTAGGTGCATTACTTGCCGGCGTCGTTTCTGGCTCTGTGACAACCTCTTACGGTTGGAAAGCTGGCTTTGTTGCCGCTGGTGTGGGTATGCTGGTTAGCCTAGTGATGCAAATGGTACTGGCTCAATCATGGCTTGGTGATATTGGTCGCGAACCAGCGGCGAAACGAGATCTAAACAACAAAAACGCCACCACGAAGCAGCCACTCACCAAAGAAGAAGTGAATCGACTAAAAGTAATTCTGGTCATGAGCTTATTCACTATTGTCTTCTGGGCAGGCTTTGAACAAGCTGGTGGTCTGATGAACATCTACACTCAACAATATACTGATCGCATGATTGGTGGTTTCGAAGTTCCTGCTGCGTGGTTCCAATCACTAAACCCATTTTTCATTATTACTCTAGCGCCAGTTCTGGCTGTCCTTTGGGTAAAATTGGGTAAACGTGAACCTACTTCGCCAGTGAAATTTGCGATGGCACTATTTTTCTTGGCGATTGGTTTCCTTTGTATGGTTGGCGCAGTGCTAGAACAAGGTGGAGATACAACAGTAAAAACATCGATGTTATGGTTGGTCGGCGCTTTCTTCTTCCACACATTAGGCGAGCTGTGTTTATCACCAATTGGTCTTTCATTGGTGACTAAATTAGCACCGCTTCGCTTAGCTTCACTTATGATGGGTGCATGGTTTGGCTGTAATGCGATTGCTAACTATGTTGCGGGCTATGTGGGCTCTCACGTAGGCGAGTTAGGCGCTATGGCTATCTTTAGTGGTATTGCGGTCAGCGCAACCGTAAGTGGCGTAATTTTGCTCCTATTCTCTAATACACTCGTTCGCTGGATGCATGGCGCTGAAAATACGCACAGCACGGCAGAGCAAGTAGAAGAGCAGCAAGTACAAGTTGCTTGATCGCTCAACTAAACGTAGAAAGGGTCGCTATTGCGACCCTTTTTTGTATCTAAAGTTTAGATTGAACTAACTCAACCATCATCTCGATATGAAGTTCACTATCGTTCAAACAAGGGATGTAGGTAAAGTTTTCGCCACCAGCTTCAAGGAAAATCTCTTTACACTCTTCCGAGATCTCTTCCAACGTCTCTAAACAATCTGACGAAAATGCGGGGGTCACAACATTAATATTTTTCACACCCTTTGCAGGAAGTGCCTCTAGGGTCTTATCGGTATAAGGTTGAAGCCACTCTTCTCTCCCAAATCGGGACTGATACGTCATGCCAATTTGTTGTTCGCTTAAACCTAACGCTTCCCCAAGCAAGCGAGTCGTCTCTTCACAATGCTGTGGGTAAACATCACCATTGTCAGCATAGCGTTTTGGAATACCATGATAAGAACACAGCAGGTAATCTCCCTGACCATTCTTTTGCCAATGTTCACGAACTGAATGCGCTAACGCTTCAATATATTTCGGGTGATTGTAATAATCACGAATAAAGCTAAAGCTTGGCATCACAGGCAGGTTTTTAAATGCTTTAGTGATTCCGTCAGAAACCGCTGCCGTTGTTGTGCCCGAGTATTGCGGATACAAAGGTAAAACAATGACTTCATCAACGCCTTGCGCCAATAGGGCTTCAAAGCCTGATTGTAAACCTGGGTTACCATACGTCATACCAAGCTCTACAGGTATATCAAGCTTTTGTGCCAACTTTTCCGTTTGGCGTTTAGAGTACACCATCAACGGCGAGCCCTCTTCCATCCATACTGATTGATAGAGTTTGGCAACTTTAGGAGCTCGGATAGGAAGGATAACGCCGTGCAATAGTGGACACCAAAGCCATCGAGTCATGTCTACCACTCGGTGATCATGAAGAAACTGACTTAAAAAGCGCTTTACGGCAGGAGCGGTTGGTGCGTCAGGAGTTCCCAGGTTAACTAGGAGTACACCCTGTTTATTATTCTCTTTCATAACATCCTATTCATGGTAAACGGCTTGGTTCATATATTTAAGTAACCTCGAAGTAACGAATAGCCGAGCTGAGGTTAATTAGATATATGTTTACGAGTAAACTAAAAAAGCGACCACTTGGGCCGCTTTCAATATATCAAAATATTAAATTTTTGACTTCAGCAAATTAAGATAGTGCTTTCTCGATATCCGCACTAACTTCAGCTACTTGCTTAGTACCATCAAACTTAAGGTACTTAGTCTTGCCTGCTTCAGCTTCTTTGCCGTAGTAGTTGATTAGCGGTGCAGTTTGCTCGTGGTAAACACCTAGACGAGCACGTACTGTTTCTTCTTTGTCGTCATCACGAACAACAAGATCTTCACCAGTTACATCATCTTTACCTTCCACTTTAGGCGGGTTGTAAACCACGTGGTAAGTACGACCAGAAGGAAGGTGAGCACGACGACCAGCCATACGCTCAACAATCACATCGTCTGCAACGTCAAATTCGATAACGTAGTCTACGTCTACGCCCATTTCTTTTAGGCCGTCAGCTTGAGGGATAGTACGTGGGAAACCATCTAGTAGGAAACCGTTTGCACAGTCTTCTTGAGCGATACGCTCTTTGATAAGACCAAGGATGATTTCATCAGAAACTAGCTGACCAGCGTCAATAACAGCTTTAGCTTGTTTACCAAGCTCTGTACCTGCTTTGATAGCAGCACGAAGCATATCACCAGTAGAGATTTGTGGAATACCGTATTTTTCCATGATGAAGTTTGCTTGTGTGCCTTTACCTGCACCTGGAGCACCTAGAAGAATGATGCGCATGATTTATCCTCTTTAATATTTAAGATTTATACCGAAGCTCACAATAGCTGACCTCTTAGACATCAAACCTGAGAAGCACCTGCAACGATAAGTTTCGGTATAACGTATATAGGCGAGCAAAAATACACGCCTTATTACTCACATTCAAGTCGCAGATTCTATCACAGGTTCTCTGAGCAAAGAGTGTATTAAGACTAAAGAATGTTAACAGTACCCTCTTTCACGCCCTATTGATTATTAACTCAGCACTTGAGATGCAAAATTTTGCGACAACAAACAAAAAGCTCGCGAAATGCGAGCTTTTTGATTTGCAGAGGTTATTACACCTTAGTCAAAAGTTGATTAACGGCTCCTAAGAACTCTGTTGGATCCTCAATAGAGCCTCGCTCCGCTAGCATTGCCTGACCAAGCAGAACTTCAACCCAGCGACCAAACGCTTCTTCATCGGCTTCGTCAGCCATACGCTTAACCAATTTGTGCTCAGGGTTTAGCTCAAAGATGTATTTCACTTCCGGCACAGCTTGACCAGCTGCCGCAAGAAGCTTCGCCATTTGAGTGCCCATTTCGTAATCGTCCGTTACCACAACAGCAGGCGTAGATACGAGTTTGAAGGTCGTACGAACTTCTTTCACACGATCGCCTAGGTAAGACTTCGTGCGCTCTACAACCGACTTGAACTCTTCTTCGGTTTCTTTTTGCTTCTCTTTTTCTGCTTCATCTTCAAACTGACTTAGATCAAGCCCAGCTTTAGTGATTGACTGGAACTGTTTACCATCAAACTCAGTTAAGTAGTTCATCAGCCACTCATCAATGCGGTCGTACATCAAGATAACTTCAATGCCTTTCGCTTTGAACTGTTCTAAGTGAGGGCTGTTTTTCGCAGCTGCATAGCTGTCTGCCGTCAAGTAGTAGATCTTATCTTGACCTTCTTTCATGCGCTCAACGTAAGACGCCAAGCCCACAGTTTGCTCAGAAGAGTCCACTTCAGTTGAAGCAAAGCGCAATAAACCTGCAACTTTCTCTTTGTTTGCAAAGTCCTCCGCAGGGCCCTCTTTCATCACAAGACCAAACTCTTTCCAGAATGATTGGTATTTCTCTTCGTCATTCTTGGCCATACGCTCGAGCATCGTTAGCACGCGCTTAGTACAAGCATTACGTAGAGACTGAGTCACTTTATTGTCTTGTAAGATCTCACGCGATACGTTTAGCGGTAAATCGTTTGAGTCTATTAAACCACGTACGAAGCGTAAGTATGACGGCATAAATTGCTCTGCATCGTCCATAATGAATACGCGCTGTACGTACAGTTTCAAGCCTGATTTGTGGTCGCGGTTCATCATATCCCAAGGTGCTTTCGATGGGATGTATAGTAAGCTCGTGTAGTCGTTTTTACCTTCTACACGGTTATGACTCCAGACCAAGGGATCGGCAAAGTCATGTGATACGTGCTTGTAGAACTCTTGATACTCTTCTTCTGAAATATCAGATTTGTTACGCGTCCACAGTGCTTGGGCTTTGTTGATTTGCTCCCACTTTTTCTCATCTGTTTCCTTGCCTTCGTCATCACGAACGACAGTTTGGATTGAAACAGGAATGCCGATGTGATCAGAGTACTTACTGATAACGTCACGTAGACGCCACTCATTCAAAAACTCTTTACCCTCTTCACGCATATGAAGAATGATGTCGGTACCACGTGACTCTTTGGTAATGTTTTCGATGGTGTACTCACCTTCACCCGCTGAGTGCCATTGTACCGCTTCATCAGCGGCTAGACCCGCAGCGCGAGTGCGCACGGTAACGGCGTCAGCAACGATAAATGCCGAGTAGAAACCAACACCAAACTGACCAATAAGCTGAGAGTCTTTGCTCTGCTCTTCAGATAGCTTTGAGAAAAACTCGGCTGTTCCAGATTTTGCGATTGTTCCTAAGTGCTCAATCACATCATCACGGCTCATACCGATACCGTTATCAGAAATGGTTAAGGTATTTGCGCTTTCATCAAACGACAGTTTCACGCAAAGATCTGCATTACCTTCGTATAGATCTGGGTTAGATAACGCCTGAAAGCGCAGTTTGTCTGATGCATCTGATGCGTTAGAGATCAGCTCGCGCAAAAAGATCTCTTTATTTGAATAAAGAGAATGGATCATTAAATGCAGTAGTTGTTTTACTTCTGATTGAAAACCACGAGTTTCTTTATTTTGAGATACGGTTTCGCTCATGTGTGCTCCATAACATCTAAACTAATTGGCTTTTTCATAGGGACAAGTTTGTGACTTTCCCCTTGAAATCACCTTACCGAGATGTCATTTAACATGTGGCTGACAAATGTAAATTCAAGGTCAATATTGCTAAAAACGGTGTTTTTTTAGAAAATTTTAATTATCCTACCCGTCTAAAAGCATCTAAAATGTCGTGCGCACTCCAAGCGCCCCGGTAATTTTGTGACATAAATCACCATAATTACAACATCATCCATCTAAGAAGAACTAAATGACTAACATTGGCACCAAATTTCTACTTGCTCAAAGGTTCACCTTTGATCCAAATAGTAATTCGCTCGCTGACCAACAAAACGGCAACGACGTTGTACGATTAGGAAGCAACGAAAGCCGTATACTTCTGATGTTGGCAGAGAGACCAAACGAAGTTTTAACCCGTAACGAGCTTCACGAGTTTGTTTGGCGTGAGCAAGGTTTTGAGGTGGATGACTCAAGCCTGACTCAAGCGATTTCTACTCTGCGTAAGATGTTGAAGGATTCAACAAAATCTCCAGAGTTTGTTAAAACGGTACCTAAACGTGGCTACCAACTCATTTGTTCAGTGGAACGCTTGAGCCCATTTTCTACTGACTCTAACACTGACGTTGAAGAAAGCGCTTCTGAACACGAAGCGCCAGCAGTGGAGTTAGAAGCGAGCGATACACCACCAACAGAGATAGTGACCGATACTACTGCTGATCTTGAGCCTCAAGTAGAGCCGACTAAAACTCAGCCGAAGCCAGCATCTAACACGATTAACTGGCTACCGCGTGTCATTATCTTTTTATCTCTGCTGCTTCCTGTTTGCGTATTGTTATTCACGAACCCAGCGGAATCCCAATTCCGTCAGATTGGTGAGTATCAAAATGTGCCGGTGATGACACCTGTAAATCACCCTCAAATCAACAACTGGTTGCCCTCAATAGAGCAATGCATTGAGCGCTACGTGAAGCACCATGCAGAAGACTCGTTGCCAGTGGAAGTGATTGCCACTGGCGGACAAAATAACCAGCTGATTCTGAACTACATTCATGACAGTAACCACTCTTACGAGAACGTAACACTGCGTATTTTCGCAGGTCAAAACGATCCAACAGACATCTGCAAATAAAGGAGGCCAATATGAAGATTAAATTAGCATCTGCGGTTTTGGCCGTATCCGTTCTTTTCAGTAGTTGGTTGTATTGGGGAAGTGACCTAAAAGTGGAACAGCTCCTCACAGCAAACGAATGGCAGTCGACCATGGTGACAGTCATTACAGACAGCTTGCCTGACGATACTGTCGGCCCACTACGCCGAGTTAATGTTGAATCAAACGTGAAATATCTCCCTAATGGTGACTATATTCGCGTAGCAAATATAAAACTATTCGCTCAAGGTTCAACCGCAGAATCAACGATAAATATCTCGGAAAAAGGCCGCTGGGAAGTAAGTGACAACTATTTGTTGGTCTCGCCTTCGGAGTTTAAAGATATTTCATCTTCTCAATCAAAAGACTTTTCCGAAGCACAGCTACGTTTGATTACTCAAATTTTTAAGCTAGATGCGGAGCAAAGTCGTCGTATTGACGTCGTGAACGAAAAAACACTATTGCTCACTAGCTTGAACCACGGTTCTTCGGTACTGTTTAAAAACTAATTTTGATTGGATGATAAGGGGGCAAGACGCCCCCTTTGTTTTGCTTATGGATTGGCTAGATACCCTTACCCTTTTTTTCGGTTCACTAATCGCCAACACGCTGGCTTCACTTTCTGGTGGCGGAGCAGGCTTGCTTCAATTCCCTTTACTCATCTTTCTCGGCTTACCGTTCTCCGTTGCGCTAGGCACACATAAGGTGGCTTCGGTTGCTTTAGGCTTAGGCGCAGCAAGCACGCATTTAAGATCAGGCACTATTAAATGGAAAGTCGCGCTCTACCTTATCTTGTCCGGTAGTATTGGCGTGATTTTAGGGGCTAACTTAATTGTACAGATCCCTGATGGTATCGCGGAAAAGATGCTCGGCACGATGATCCTAGCGCTAGGTATCTACTCGCGATTTAAGACATCGCTAGGCCAAGCTGAAGTAATACGTAACCGTCATCCTATCGGTTGGGTTATTGGTGGAATTGGCTTACTGTTTATCGGCATCATTAACGGATCTCTTACCGCAGGTTCTGGTTTGCTCGTGACACTATTTTTGGTGCGCTGGTTTGGTTACGACTACAAACAAGCCGTTGCTTACACCATGATTTGTGTCGGCCTGTTTTGGAATGGCATTGGAGGCATTGCCGTCGTACAGGCAGGGGCGCCTATTCACTGGGCTTGGTTACCTGTTTTATTGTTTAGCTCTTTTCTAGGCGGCAGTTTAGGCGCATGGGCCGCGACTCGATACAGTAACAGAGTGATTAAAGTTGCATTCGAAATTCTCACGTTTGCGGTGGGCATCAAGTTGCTGGTTTAAAAAGATTAAAAGGAAAGTTTCATGGATAAAGCAATCATTGATATTTATTACTGCCGCCAGTGCAACTGGATGTTGCGTTCAACTTGGCTATCGCAAGAATTACTGCATACTTTTAGCGAAGAAATAGAAACAATCAGCTTACACCCGGACACAGGTGGTCGCTTCGAAATTTTCTGTAATGGCCAGCAAATTTGGGAACGGAAAAAAGACAGCGGCTTTCCTGAAGCCAAGGTGCTAAAACAGCGCGTTAGAGACATTATCGACCCAGAACGCGATTTAGGACATTCAGACACAAAATAGGGAGCAATTCGCTCCCTATTTTTTTACTTAGTAAAACCGTTAAATCATGGTTTGTGCTAATACTTCGCCTTCTGGCGTTTTTACCGTTAGCTTATTGTCTTCTAGAGTACCAAAGCTTCTCGGTAAGCCATTACGTGGGAATGTCATCGAGCCTGGGTTGAATATAATGGCTCCATCTTGCATCTCTGCGACGGGAACATGTGTATGCCCGTGGGCGATGATATCACCTTCGCGCAGTGGCGGCCGTTTTTCAGAGTTGTACAAGTGACCATGAGTCAAAAAGATTCTCTTGCCAGATTCAAGTAGCACCCATGAGTAATCCATCATCATTGGAAACTTCAATAGCATTTGGTCCACTTCACTATCACAGTTGCCACGTACAGAAATAATTTGATCACTGTATTGGTTCAATAAGTCTGCTACCTGTGGAGGGTTGTAGCCTTCCGGAATAGGGTTTCGCGGCCCATGGTTTAGCGTATCTCCTAGCAAAATCATGTGGTGCGCACCAGAGGCCAGAAATAGCTCAATGGTTTCTTTAGTTGCTGGCAAAGAGCCATGCAGGTCTGAGGCAAAAAATAGTTTCACGACATTGTCTCCTCAAAAAGTATGAGGTCATTCTACGGCATTTTTTTAGCAGCTCAACCTACGACGGTTTGAATACTACTGATAGCGCAATGATTCAATGACCATAGGCAAAACATAGAACCATGCTGCATACGCTGTTCCAACCAACACCAGTATCCAAAACACCATCGACATAAATTTTGATTTGGCTAGATGGTGCAGCGGATCGGGCTCTCCGCATCCTGGACATGCATGAGCGCGTTTTGAGATTTGTTTCTCACACACGGGGCAAGAGACTAAAGGCATGATACAGATTCCTCGACATTAGGCTTAGGGCGCAAAGAATAATGGTGAATTAACACATATGCAACCTAACATATATTAAATATTTTAGTTCTTTGTAACAGTCGCTGACTTGAGAAAAAATTCGTTGATTTTTCATTTATATCAACCTATTACACTTCTTCTCGCACCATACCGTTGATGACAATATTGTTATAACTCACCATCCCAATGACCTCGCCACTTTCAATGACCGGCGCTCTGCTTATGCCAAATCGCTCAAACAAACGTGCACAATATTTTACGTTCATATCTGGTTCGACACACAAAGCGGGCTTGGTCATGATTTCATAAATATTTGTGCGCTGAGGAGAACGATTATTCGCCAGCACCTTTTTGGCGATATCATTCATCAACACGATGCCATATTCATCATTATCATCTCGCTTTTTCACCACCAGCGCTTTGACTTGGTATTTTTTCGCTAGCGTTATGCCTTCGTATACGGTCATCAGTCCATCAACCATTACATACGTTGCCGCCATAACATCTCGAACTCTAATTATCGTTTGATCACTCATAATTCATCCTCGACTACTTTGGTCAATGTCTCGACTTGATGCGCGACACCGACTGCATCTTCAATATCGATCTGAACAGCAATCCCCTGTCCCGACTCTCTGTCAAATTCACCAACCTCATTAATGGTCTCTAATATGTGTCGAGATAGATGTTCCTCGACCACAAACAGCAGCACATCTTTTTGCACTTCTAGCGTTAAACCAAAAAACGTTCGCTTTTGATTTAAACCTTGCCCGCGAGCATTGTTAATCACTGTTGCACCGGTCGCACCAGCATCGCGTGCAGCGTCCAACACCTTGTCTGTTTTGCTGTCTTCAACAAACGCAAGTATCAATTTAAAGCGCATTTTCTTCTTCCTCCGAGACGTTTTTATTCAGCCACTGGGTTATTTGCGCATAGCCCATCACAGAGATCATAGGAAATAGACTGGCAAACGCGATCAAGCCAAAGCCATCAATCATTGGGTTTCTTCCAGGGACGGTCGAAGCAAGCCCTAACCCTAATGCAGTTACAAGTGGGACAGTGACGGTAGAAGTTGTTACGCCTCCAGAATCGTAGGCGAGTGGAACAATAAGCTTAGGAGCGTAAAACGTTTGAATCACAACGACGATGTAACCCGCGATGATGTAATAATGAATGGGATCGCCCACGACAATCCGGTAACTCCCTAATGCAATACCAATTGCCACCCCAAACGCAACGGCTACGCGCAAGCCGTTAATACTGATACTGCCTCCAGAGACTTGGTTTGCTTTTATCGCTACAGCGATTAAAGAAGGCTCTGCAATCGTGGTACTAAAGCCTATAAAAAAGGCGAAGGTGTAAACCCAATAATAGTCGACCCACATTAAGGCTTTCCCTACCGATACTTTGAACTCTTGTAAAAACTCCGGCGCCGTTAATTGCACAGCCATCGTCTCCCCAAGTGGAAACAACGCCATTTCTAATCCAAGTAAAAAAAGAGCTAACCCGAAAATCACATAAACGAACCCAAGCAAAACTTTCTTAAGGTTGCTAACAGGACGCCTTAACACCGCTAACTGAAAACCAAAAATAATGCTGGCGATGGGAACGACATCTCTAACGGTCGATAACAAAGTGTCTAGGAAATGATCAATTGAAATCATGTTACGACCATTCCGTAAACCATCACAAACATCATCGGTAACAGCGAGGCAAAAGCGATTAAACCAAAGCCATCCACCATAGGGTTACGCCCTTTAATAGAAGACGCTAAACCGACACCCAGTGCAGTGACCAAAGGTACTGTTATGGTGGACGTGGTTACACCTCCGGAATCGTAAGCGACGCCAATAATGGCTTCAGGTGCAAACCACGTCAGTATTACAACGCCGACGTAGCCACCAATGATCATGTAATGAATCGGCCACCCTTTTAAGATACGCAAAACGCCGATAACGATGGCTATCCCCACAGAGAGAGCTACTGTTACTCGAAGTCCTTCTCCGTAATCCTGCATGGACTGCTCTGAGTTAGCGATCATTCCGCCCTCTGCCGCAACTTCTGAGGCTTCTTCCGCTACCGCGGTTAATGCAGGTTCAGCTATCGTGGTGCCAAACCCCAAACAAAACGCAAAGACTAATAACCAAAACACGCTGCCTTTTTTTGCAAAGGCTTGAGCCATACTCTCTCCGATAGGAAAAAGACCAAGTTCTAGGCCAAAGATAAAAAAGGTTAATCCTAAAACGACAAGCAACAAGCCAAAAAGAATGGAGACCAGGTTGGGCAGCGGCTCTTGCAAAACGACTAATTGGAAAAAAGTGATAACAATGATGATGGGTAATAAGTCACGAGCACTATTGAGGAGCGCTCGAAAAAGCGCAACAAATGCTTCCATGCCTATCCTCCTTGATTGTGCAAACTGATTACGCTCGTTCCAATGAGCGATAACTTCTAGTCTGGCATAGATTTCACTCTTCTACCGTGAATGCACTAGCGCCATCTATAACATTTAGTTACATATTTTCTAATATGTGAAGTTAATAGTATCTCTGCCAGCTTGTCACTATCCCAGAAATAATGGTGTTGAGATGATCAAGCTAAGCACAAAACGACTATAATGTTCTAATACGTGTACATTCAAAGAGATAACATGAAGATATTACTCACAGGTGGCACTGGGTTTATTGGCTCGGAGTTGCTCAAGCTGCTATCAACTCACCAAGTTATGCTACTTACACGCTCTCCAGAGCGAGCAAAACAACGCCTACAGCATGCTGATCTGGGTAATATCGAATACCTTGACTCGCTCGAGTCGTTCGCCGATCTCAATCACGTTGATGCCGTCATTAATCTTGCAGGTGAGCCTATTGCGGATAAAAGGTGGACCAGCGAGCAAAAAGAAAAAATCTGCAAAAGTCGTTGGAAAATTACCGAGCAAATTGTTGAGCTGATCCACGCAAGTACCGAACCTCCCTCTGTTTTTATTAGTGGCTCGGCAGTTGGCTACTATGGTGATCAACAAGACCATCCGTTTGATGAGTGCTTACATGTTAATAGCGACGACTTTCCTCACGAGGTTTGTGCAAAGTGGGAGCAAATAGCCAAGCGCGCAGAGTCGGAGCAAACTCGGGTTTGTCTAATGAGAACTGGCGTGGTACTCGGCCTTAATGGTGGTGCGTTGGCAAAGATGCTATTACCTTACAAGCTTGGCGTAGGCGGCCCACTTGGGAACGGTAATCAGTACATGCCTTGGATTCACATCCTAGATATGGTCCGCGCCATCATGTACTTGCTTGAAACACCACATGCCCACGGTGCATTCAATATGTGCGCCCCCCATCCTGTGACTAATCGTATATTCAGCGGCACACTAGCTAAAACGCTAAAACGTCCGCATATCTTGTTCACGCCTAAATGGGCGATGGAACTCCTAATGGGAGAATCTTCCTGCTTATTGTTTGATAGCATGAGAGCCAAACCCAAAAAACTCACCGAACTGGGCTTTAAATTTAGCTACTCCAGAATAGAGCCAGCACTCAAGCACTTGCTTCATGACCGGAGCTGATGAATGATGGCTCTAATCAAGGTTTCTGAGTCTTAAATTAAATTATGAAAAAGTCGATTCTTATTACGGGTTGTTCAACCGGCATCGGTTACGTGTGCGCTCACGCCCTACAAAACAAGGGATTTAATGTCATTGCATCTTGTAGGAAAGAACAAGATGTCCAGCGCCTAATTAATGAAGGGCTAACCTGCATCAATCTAGACCTAAATAGCCCAGAAAGCATTTCTTCGGGCGTGAAGCAAGCGCTAGAGTTAGCAGAAGGTAAGCTTTACGCAGTGTTCAATAATGGTGCCTATGGTCAGCCCGGAGCATTGGAAGACTTACCCACCGAGGCTCTTCAAGATCAATTTCAGACCAACTTTTTTGGTTGGCACCAGTTGGTCAGAGAGGTGCTTCCTCATATGCGCCAGCAAGGCGAAGGACGCATCATACAAAACAGCTCTGTTCTTGGTTTTGCCGCAATGAAATACCGTGGTGCCTATAATGCATCAAAATTTGCCTTAGAAGGCTGGACAGATACGCTCAGGCTAGAGCTTGCGGATACGAATATCAAAGTGGCATTGATAGAACCAGGACCGATCGAAACTCAATTTAGAAACAATGCATTACGAGCCTTTGAGAAGTGGGTTGATATTGAATCTAGCCCCCATCGTCATGCTTATGAAGGACAAAGAGAGCGACTCAACAACGACAAGTCTAATAATCGATTTGTTTTGCCTGCAGAGTCTTGCATCGCACCAGTTCTTCATGCATTAACTAGCGTTTCACCGAAAATTCGTTATCGAATTACTACACCGACTAAATTATTCGCAGTCTTGAAAAGACTATTACCAACCCGTGTACTTGATAAAATTTTGCGACAGGCTGCATAAAAAAGTTTTGTCGAAATGTAATTTCACCGTAACAATGTGATGTCATTATGAACATGTAGGTTAAAAAAACCTCAACTAAACGAATCAATTTCTACGCAATTCAGCGGGGATTCTTTCGCCCAAAGTGATTGAGTTGCTTAGATTTGGTATCGCCACCCATTACGTTTTGTAGCAATGTTTATACTACTGCGAGGCAACAATGACATTAAATCAGCTTAACTGGCTTAGTGTGGGTGTAGTGTTGACCATGTTCATCCTATTTTGATACCGCACTAACAAATAGCATTAGAATTGCGCTGCTTCGGCAGCGTTTTCTTTTTATCTAACACCTGAGCAGCAATAACCTCACTCTATTACCTCACGTTTTCTCAAAATAGAATGATTCATTATTGATGGTGAATGTCGCTTGAATTTCACCTAAATCAACTCCATATCTAATATCAACGACAAGACACAAGGCAAGGATACTCTGATGCAATCCCCATTTATCGTTGAGATAACAGAACAGAACTTTCGCGAAACGCTTGAAGGATCAATGAACACGCCCGTTTTGATCCACTTTTGGGCCAACGCTCAGCCAGAAAGCGCACAGATACTCCCTGAGTTGCAATCTCTTGCTCAACAGTACAACGGTGCATTTACGCTTGCTCTACTAAATTGTGAAGATCAGCCAGCTTTAGCGTCTCAATTTGGCGTGCAAGTATTGCCAACTATCGCGCTGTTTATAAATGGTCAAGCCGTCGATGGTCTGGGAGGCCCCCAGCCAATTGATGCCATTGCTACCATGCTACAAAAGCATTTGCCAAGCCCAGATGAACAACTATTAAAACAAGTCAGTGAACTTCTTCAGCAAGGTGAGCATGCTCAGGCTTTGAGTATCATCCACACTTTGCCGCCAGAGCTGCAAGAGCGTGGTGATGTGAAACTCGCGATGGCTGATTGTTTGCTAGAAACCAAACAATTTGATATTGCCCAAGAACTACTGAACGCTATCCCTCTCGAGTATCAAGATAACTACTACAAGAGCCTAATAGCCAAGCTCGAGCTGCATTTGCAGGCTGCAGATAGCCCTGAGTTACAGCGACTAGAACAAGCATACGCAGCAGACATGGCAAACTTCGAACTCGCTTGTGAATTGGCGGTACAATACAACCAAGTTGGTCGGGATGAAGAAGCGTTGGAACTGCTGTGGAATATTCTTAAAAAAGACTTGGGCGCCCAAGACGGTGACGTGAAGAAGACTTTTATGGATATTCTCAGTGCGCTAGGTCAAGGTAACGCATTAGCAAGCAAATATCGTCGCCAGCTTTACTCAATTTTGTACTAAGCGTCGCATTCTTCTAGGAAGAAGACAACAAAGGCCGGGATTTCCGGCCTTTGTCATATAAAAGACCAATAACCTCTCAAAGGTCTCAGAACTTCAATTGTCTATTGTCTATAAATAGGTAAAAATGGATCGAATATTATGCACTTAAGGGAATAACTTATGCCAATTGATTCACTGATCACCATCGGTATTTTCGTCGTTCTTGCTGTCGTTATCTTATCTTCAGCCATTAAAACGGTTCCGCAAGGAAACAACTGGACAGTTGAACGCTTCGGACGCTACACCCACACATTAAAGCCGGGTTTAAACTTGATCATTCCATTCGTTGATAAAGTTGGTCAAAAAGTAAATATGATGGAGCGCGTTCTCGATATTCCTGCGCAAGAGGTCATTTCAAAAGATAACGCTAACGTGGTTATTGACGCTGTCGGATTTGTTCAAGTGATCGATGCTGCCAAAGCGGCTTATGAAGTCAACGACTTAGAACACGCTATTAGAAACTTGACCCTTACCAACATTCGTACCGTTTTAGGTTCAATGGAACTGGACGAAATGCTGAGCCAACGCGACATGATCAACTCTAAGCTGTTGGCGATTGTTGACCAAGCAACAAACCCTTGGGGCGTAAAAGTCACACGAATTGAGATTAAAGATGTCCAGCCACCAGCCGATCTGACCGCTGCAATGAATGCGCAAATGAAAGCCGAGCGTAATAAGCGTGCGGAAATTCTTGAAGCAGAAGGAGTTCGCCAAGCTGAGATATTAAAGGCCGAAGGTCATAAACAATCAGAGATATTAAAAGCTGAAGGTGAAAAGCAGTCTGCTATTCTCCATGCAGAAGCACGTGAGCGTGCCGCGCAAGCAGAAGCAAAAGCGACTTACATGGTTTCCGAAGCCATTGCAAAAGGTGACATGCAAGCCGTCAATTACTTCATTGCACAGGGTTATACCGAAGCGATCAAGAGCATTGGTCAAGCCGAAAATGGTAAAATCATTATGCTTCCATTAGAAGCAACCGGACTAATGGGCTCGGTTGCAGGGATAGCAGAAATGTTTAAACAGCAAGGTAAAGAATAATTTATGGATTTTTTTAGTTTGCTGGAAGGTATCTCTTTCTGGCATTGGCTAGCGTTTGGCTTTGCTCTTTTAGCAGTTGAGCTACTTGGTACCGCAGGGTATTTTCTCTGGCTCGGGGTGTCTGCACTTATCGTTGGAGCAATCATGACCGTTTTGCCAATGAGCTGGCAATTACAATGGCTTTGCTTTGCAAGCTTCAGCTTAATCACCACCTGGCTTTGGTGGCGACGACAATGGTCTAAAGACAAGCAAGAAGACCAAGAAAGAGATCTGAACCAAAAGTACAAGCAGTTAATTGGGCGTACTCTTATCCTTGAAGAAGACTTTTCCGTCGGGCTCAATCGCATCAAGGTAGCCGATACCACATGGTCCGCACAATCGGATCAAGCACTTCCAGCCGGTACCCGCGTAAGAATCACCGATGTTGAAGGTATTATTTTAATCATTGAGCCTGATTCTAATTAATTTATGCCAAAGTAATGGGGCAAATCATGCTCCATTACTTTAATCTAAACAACTGCTTTCATTTCATTACCTTAATTAAAATCGAGAAAAAAATAAGTATTAGTAATATTATTAATACCCTACCTACCATTTCCTATTATTTAATTATTCAACACACGACAATCAATAAGATAGAAATATATCTAGGTAAATTATCGATCTAATTTTATTTTAAAAAATAAAACTTTATTGAATTATTTTTTGATCTTTTTATCCTCGGATACATACTTAACACATAAGCATTTAAGTTGAGTGCTTTTTATTTGGTAAGTAAGAGGATGTACTATGAATAAGCTTCTCTTTTTAATGTTGTGCGGTATTTTTTCTTTTTCTTCCTTTGCCTACAACAACGGAAACGGCGGTACAACTAATTTGGGACCTATAGTCGAATGTAAGATGCCAAGTGGCGACGTTACGAATATTCCAAGTGAAATGTGTCGATTTAGAGGTGGGGAATGGGAATAGTAAAGAAGTAAGAGCTTAGTTTGATATAAGAGCCCTATTCAACCTTGCCTTTCTGCGTAGTCACGGTTTATACAAGCACGTAGATATTTAAAGTTTATATTAAGGTGATTATTATGAGATTTTTATCTGGTCTATTAGTAATATCTTTTGCCATAATTCCGTTAACCACTAATGCTAATGGTGCATCCGGTGGTCGTACGTTAGGCCCAGAGATAAAGTGTGAGTTGCCAAACGGTAATGTACATATGTTGCCACCGTTATATTGCAAAATATACGACGGCCGAGAAGTGAAATAGAAAAGGAGCCTAGCGGCTCCTTTTATTATCCCATTAAGTATTAGTGGAAGCTGTAAGGGATAAGAACTTGTAGACGTAAGTCTGTTTCATCCGCATCGCCAGCACCTGCGTACTCATCACGTTCTAGGATTGTACCGTGTAAACGAATGGTAGAACCTTTAAGCGCGCCACTTTGTAGTGAGTAAGATACTGTTGCGTTAACTGCGTATTCGCTTTCGTAATCCCAGTCACCTGATGCTCCGCTTGCTGCAGAGTCAGCGCCAGTACCGTAACCAAAGCCTAGGTAGTAGTTCCAGCCGTTACCTTGGTTGTAAGATAGACGGTTGTACCATGCTAGCTCACCCGCTTTGTTCCAGTCAGATAGCGCGTCCCACCACTGAGACCAAGTACCATTGTTCATACCATATGTATGAATAGTACGAGGAACGAAGTCCGCACGGTTATCTGTGTCTGTGTAGCGCAACTCAGACATCCAAGCTAGCTTGCCGAAAGATTGATTCAAAGATAGACCAGTGTGGAAACCTAGACCATCGTATTTCACATCATCGTCAACACCGTAGAAATCAAATGCTAGAGTTGTACGGTCACTAACAGTGTACTTCAAGTAAGCCTTGTAAGAAGTGTTGTCAGTTTCGTTGTGGTAGCTAGTTACTTGACCTGCACCCCAGTCAACACCATTTGCATATTGAACGCCAGTAGCTTGACCCAAACCAAGTTGCATAAACAGGCTGTCAGTTAGGTTACCATTTAGACCTAGAGAGTGTAGGTAGCTCCATGACGTGTCAGACCAAAGCGCTGGTGCGTAATCATCTTCGTGAAGCAGCCAAGGTGCTGTAAATTGGTCTGCGCCAAAGTAGCTTAGGTTGAAATCACCAAGTTTAGCGTTCAGTTCGAAACCACGGTAAGTACCAGGTACAAAGCTCCAAACGTTACCGATTGTACCGTTACCACCAGCCTGTAACATACCGAAACGAGCATTAAAGTTTTCGTTTGCTTTGAATTTCAGCGCTGCTTTGTAAACTTTAAGCTGCTGACCATCACCTGCACCCCAGTCTAGGTTGTTACAAGTTGAGATTTCGTTACATAGGTAGCCTTCGTTTGAATTGTAAAGACTATCGTTGTAAAGATCGCCAGAGTAGTAAGCCGCAACATCTGCGCCCACCCAACCATCGTGGTAGCCAGAAGTGAAGTCTAAAATTGCGTTGTAAGAAGAGTAGTTTAGACGACTCCAACGGTCACCATTTTCACCGCCGGGCTTACCTGTTGTACGAGTTCGTGAACGAGTATCAACTATGAATAATGCATTCAGACTTGAGTCTTGCATAAATTCGTTCACTTTCTCTACGTACTCGCCACCTGCTGCACTTTCAGTAGACGCTGTAGCTGGAGCGACAGCAACAACACCAAACATTGCTGCGGTTAACGCTGAAACCTTAAAAAATTTGTCCATGGAAAAACTCCTAAAAATGGATATAGCTGTATTTTTCTATCTCACCTTTAGTTGGCCGCCGAAGGAGAGAAGTAAATTCCTGATCAAACCTCATTATTTCTAATTTGGCTTTTTTTAGTTCCTGCATACACACCGTGTATCCACGTGATTAAGACTAACTTCGCAGCTAAAAACATCCAAATGGAACTTATTTTTTTTCTAAAAAAATATGAGCCACTCCAAAGTTCCATATAACTTATTGATCCAGATCTTATTTTTAACAACACCAACACAACGCAATAAAATATCATTTAAAATTAATCACTTAAATTCAACTTGAAAGTATCAACTTGAAGTCACTCGCAGACTAAAAAAGCCAAAAAAACCAATAACCCAAGGTTCGATCTTGATCACTGAAAAGAACAAAGGCATCAATTACTCAATAAAAAACACTTAATTATGAACAATAAAAAGCCCCGCATGCTTACCATACGGGGCTTTTAGTTATTTTTTAGCTTTTTTGAGAAGACTTAATTCATCAGTTCGAGTAAGTCTTGTTCTGTTTTAATTTCGATACCCAGTTCTTGTGCCTTTGCGAGCTTCGAACCTGCATTTTCACCAGCAAACAAAATATCGGTTTTCTTAGAAACACTACCCGTCACTTTAGCCCCCAGTGCTTGGAGGGCTTCTTTGGCTTCTGTACGCCCCAGTTGAGAAAGTGTTCCCGTTAATACTACTGTTTTACCTTCTAATGGTAATTCCCCCACCTGCTCAGTAGTATTAATCTCTGGCCAATGAATTCCTTGTTCAAGCAAATCTTTAACCACCGCTTGGTTCTGTTCTTCACTAAAGAAAGTCGTAATATGTTGAGCAACCACAGCACCGATGTCTTGCACTTCAATCAACTGCTCTTCGGTAGCATTTTGGATCGCTCCCAACGTTTTAAAGTGCATTGCTAAGTTTGCTGCGGTTGCCTCGCCAACTTCACGGATCCCCAGTGAATACAAAAACCGAGGTAAAGTTGTTTCTTTGGATTTTTCTAACGCATTCACAATATTCTGCGCAGACTTTGGCCCCATGCGATCTAGTACGGTTAAAATCCCCGCTGATAACTTAAATAAGTCAGCAGGAGTTTTCACCATCTCACGATCAACAAGCTGCTCGATCACTTTATCGCCTAAACCGTCAACGTCTAACGCTTTACGAGAAACAAAGTGTTTTAGCGCTTGTTTGCGTTGGGCTTGGCAAACTAAGCCCCCCATACAACGTGTTACCGCTTCTCCTTCGATCCGCTCAACATGCGAACCACAAACAGGACACTGAGTTGGGAAAACAATATCTCGAGCTGTTTCTGGTCGACGCTCTTTGATGACAGATACGACTTGCGGAATAACATCGCCAGCACGGCGGATCACAACGTGATCACCAATCTTGACCTGCAGACGTTCTATCTCATCTGCGTTATGAAGCGTCGCATTACTTACCGTTACCCCGCCAACAAATACAGGCTCTAGTTTAGCAACAGGTGTAATCGCACCAGTGCGACCGACTTGGAACTCCACTTCATTCAGTGTCGTCATTTCTTCCTGTGCTGGGAACTTGTAGGCAATCGCCCAACGTGGAGCGCGAGCAACAAACCCCAGACGCTCTTGCACGGCAATATCGTCAATTTTAATAACGACACCATCGATCTCATAAGGGAGGGCATCACGACGCTGCAATATATCTTGGTAGTAAGCTTTTACATCCGCCAAGCTTTCAACTCGCTTAGTTTCCGGACACATTGGCAGTCCCCAAGATTTGATTTGCAAAAAGCGTTCGTAATGACTTGCTGCCAATTCTGCGCCTTGCACCACGCCTACACTGTATGCATAGAAGCTAAGCGGACGAGAAGCCGTAATACGTGAATCCAATTGTCGTAAGCTACCTGCCGCAGCGTTACGTGGATTAACAAAGATTTTCTCGCCTTTCTTCCTTGCTAATTCATTGAGCTTTTCAAACCCAGCTTTCGGCATAAAGACTTCACCACGAACTTCAAGACGATTTGGCCAGTCATTACCTCTGAGTTTTAAAGGAATGGCTTTAATCGTACGCACATTCTCTGTGATGTTTTCACCCGTAGTACCATCGCCTCGAGTGGCCGCCTGAACTAATACGCCATTCTCATATAACAAACTTACGGCGAGTCCATCCAATTTAGGCTCACAACAGTATTCTTTCACACTCTGGCTGCCCACGCGCTCTTGTGCGCGCTTGTGGAAACTATCAAGTTCACTATCATCAAACGCGTTATCAAGCGAAAGCATCGGTACTTCATGTGTCACTTGGCTAAACGCAGAGAGAGGTTGTCCACCGACACGTTGGCTTGGCGAGTCTACGGTTATTAAGTCAGGGTTCTCAGCTTCAATATCCAGTAACTCTCGCATTAAACGGTCGTACTCGGCATCAGGGATCTCTGGGTTATCTTCCACGTAGTAACGCACAGCGTGGTAATGCAACGACTCTTTTAGTTCTTCTAGTCGCTGAAGTACTGATTCAGACATAGTAAAGCCCCGTGTATTTTCAATCGGTGAGGTTGGGAAATCCAAGAAAAAGGGCTCCATCCGGAGCCCTATTATTATTTGCTGTTAAGATTATGCGTTAGCGGCATTAAACTCAACTATTTGACGTCGATAAGATGCTAAACGATCTGGCGTCATTAAGTTGCGCTGGTCATCAAGTACGTTACCACCTAAATCATCAGCAATTTGCTGCGCAGTTCGGAGCATTAAGTTGAAGTTCTGTTCAGCCTCGCCATAACAAGGCAATGTCATGAAGAATGAAATACCCTTCGTTGTAAACTCAGCAGGATCAGCATGCTCAAACGTACCAGGGTGCATCATATTAGCGACGCTAAACAGCACTTTGCCGTTACCGGACAAGTCGACATGACGGTGGAAAATATCCATCTCGCCATAAATTAGACCGTTTTGTTGCATACTTTCAAATAAAGCAGTACCAACAAATGGCTCTTCACCAGCACAGTGCACATTCAATACAATCACTTGCATTTCAGGTTCTGGCTTTGGCTCTTCCTTAGGCTCTGCAACGACAGGCTCACTAACCGTTTCGACTTGCTGTTCTTTCTCCGTAATATCAAACGCGGCGGGAATAGCTTCTTCTTCCACAGCGGGCTGGAATGGCTCTTCAGCTACTGGTGCTTGAACAACAGGCTCAACGTCCTCTTCTTTATCTTTTTCTACAACAAATGAAGGGATGTCATCCGGCTCCTGCTGCGTCTGTTTGACTTCAGATGGACCACCGAATAACGGGTCAGATTCAAACTTGTTGTCGAAAGAATTCGCCATCCCAAAATCTGGTTCTTTGCGATCTTTGCGAATGATCTCAAAGTCATCTTCAGGAGCGGGAGCGAAGTCTCGTTCTTTCTCAACAAGATCATTTTTGTCTTCTTGGTCAACATCCAGCTTACCAATTGGCTTATTACCAAACTTTGCTTTGCCTTCTTTTTTACTGCTCCATAAACCATGAAACAGTAATGCCGCGATGGCTAATGCGCCAACAACAATGAGTACGAATCGCAATTCCTGCATTATTTACTCTCAATATACTTGTTTTTACTACTCGCAGTTCCTTGAGCAGCAACCCAAGTGCAATAAATCTGAATGATACGTTTACTTTACCAAAACTATATGTAGATTTAGAACAACTTAATGCAAGAAGTTCCGTTTTTTGTTGTGATTCTTGCCACGATTCCACTTAACAAGACGTCATTTGTCAGGGCATTGAAAGAAAAGTCCTCACAGGTACAATGAGTTTTCATTTACACGAAGCCAAAATAGACATGAAGAAAAACAATCAGCAGAGAACCGGGTTCGGTTATTTTCTATACGGGATACAATTGGCACTAGCCCCTAAAATCAGGCGCTTTGTCATCTTACCTCTACTTGCAAATATCTTGCTTGTAGGTGGTGCCATCTTCTATCTATTTTCAAACCTTAATATATGGATAGAAGGCTGGATTGGGCAGCTGCCTGAGTTTTTATCCTGGTTAACTTACATTCTTTGGCCTTTACTCGCTCTGACGATACTCGCTACCTTCTCCTATTTTTTCAGCACGCTCGCGAACTTTATCGCCGCGCCATTCAATGGCCTCTTGGCTGAAAAAGTGGAAGAGTACTTAACGGGACAAAAAGTAAATGATGATGGTTTCACTGCCGTCCTGAAAGATGTTCCTCGCGTTTTAGCTCGTGAGTGGAGAAAGCTCCTTTACATTTTACCTAAAGCAATAGGCCTATTCCTATTATTGCTCATCCCTGCCCTTGGACAAACAGTAGGCCCATTTTTATGGTTTATCTTTACCGCCTGGATGCTCGCGATTCAATATTGTGATTACCCGTTTGATAACCATAAAATCCCATTTAACGACATGCGTTACAAATTGAAACAAAAGCAAGGTAAAGCCTATGGCTTTGGTGTGTTGGTTTCAGTATTTACAACGATTCCAATTTTGAACCTCATTGTCATGCCTGTAGCAATATGTGGTGCAACCGCGATGTGGGTCGCGGAGTTTAAGCACCAACGATAGTCGATTAGAGATTAAGGAAAGGGATCAGCGCCAGCTTTTCCCTTTTCTTTTATCAAGTTCTGGGCCAACCTAATAAGATATAACTTTTTAATCCTTTTCCCTTTTTTTCATACCGCATATTCTTCTATCCATATTCACACAACGTGTAATGAAGGAACATCACTATGAGCAAAATCTACGAAGATAACTCTCTTACTATTGGTAATACACCTCTCGTTCGTCTAAACAAAGTAAGTAAAGGCAAAGTTCTCGCAAAAATTGAAGCGCGTAACCCTAGCTTCAGTGTTAAGTGCCGTATCGGTGCAAACATGATTTGGGAAGCAGAGAAAGCGGGCCTTCTTAAGCCAGGTGTAGAGCTTGTAGAACCTACCAGTGGTAACACTGGTGTTGCTCTAGCATTCGTAGCGGCTGCTCGCGGTTACAAGCTAACATTGACCATGCCTGAATCAATGAGCCTAGAACGCCGTAAGCTACTAAAAGCACTAGGCGCGAACCTTGAGCTGACTGAAGCGGCGAAAGGCATGAAAGGGGCGATTGCTAAAGCAGAAGAAATCGTAGCAAGCAACCCTGAGAAGTACCTACTTCTTCAACAATTTGACAACCCAGCGAACCCAGAAATCCACGAAAAGACTACGGGCCCTGAGATTTGGGAAGCGACAGACGGTGAAATCGACGTATTCGTTGCTGGTGTTGGTACGGGCGGTACTATTACAGGTACTAGCCGTTACATCAAAGGTGAAAAAGGCAAAGCCATCACTTCTGTTGCAGTTGAGCCAGCAGAGTCTCCGGTTATTGCACAAGCACTTGCTGGCGAAGAAATCCAACCTGCCCCACACAAAATTCAAGGTATCGGTGCTGGTTTCATCCCTGGTAACCTCGATTTAGACATTATTGACCGTGTTGAGCAAGTTACCTCAGAAGAAGCGATTGAGATGGCTCGTCGCCTAATGGAAGAGGAAGGTATCCTAGCTGGTATCTCATCAGGCGCAGCGGTTGTTGCAGCGAACCGACTTGCGGAACTACCTGAATTTGAAGGAAAAACAATTGTAACTGTCCTGCCAAGTTCCGGTGAGCGTTACCTAAGTACAGCACTCTTTGCAGGTATCTTTACCGAAAAAGAGAACCAACAATAATATGTGTTCAAATCAATTTTTAGTTTAAAAAAGCCCCGTTTAGGGGCTTTTTTGTTGATCCCTGCCCTACCTTTGGTAATATCAGGGTGTTTTATTTCTAGCTTCAAAATAAAGAAGCAGAACACAAAAAGGTTTCAAAGTGATTACGCACGCAAACAGTTGCGTAGTTACCAAACTTTTGACTAGTATCAGAACTGACGCGCTTTGAACTCTTCCCGTGCTAGCGCACAAGATGTAAAGCAGTTAAGCTAAAATCTGGTCACAAACTAACAAAAAAATACATTTATTGGGGTATATCACATGTACGAGAAGCAAGTAGAAATCACAGCAGAAAACGGCCTTCACACTCGTCCAGCTGCACAGTTTGTTAAAGAAGCGAAAGCATTCGACGCAGACATCACTGTGACTTCTAACGGTAAAAGCGCTAGCGCTAAGAGCCTGTTCAAACTACAAACACTAGGCCTAGTAAAAGGTACTCAAGTTACTATTTCTGCTGAAGGCCCACAAGCTCAGCAAGCAGTTGACCACCTAGTTGCTCTAATGGACCAACTACACTAATCCGGTCTCCTACTCCAGAAGCCATTTTGTGAAAGCAAAATGGCTTCGTTGGAAATAGGCTCAAAACTAAGCTAAAACTATTCGTTAGCGCACCCATTATTCTCCCGTTTTATAAAGTTGACCAAACTTAAGGTAAGGCTATGATTTCAGGCATCCTAGCATCTCCTGGTATTGCAATCGGTAAAGCACTACTACTTCAAGAAGATGAAATTGTCCTAAACACAAACACTATTTCTGACGATCAAGTAGAAGCTGAAGTTCAGCGTTTCTTTGACGCTCGTAACAAATCTGCAGCTCAACTAGAAACAATCAAGCAAAAAGCGCTTGAAACGTTTGGCGAAGAAAAAGAAGCGATCTTTGAAGGTCACATCATGCTTCTTGAAGACGAAGAGCTAGAAGAGGAAATCCTAGCACTTATCAAAAACGACAAGATGACTGCTGATCACGCTATCCACTCAGTGATCGAAGAGCAAGCATGTGCTCTTGAGTCTCTAGACGACGAATACTTAAAAGAGCGTGCAACTGACATCCGCGATATCGGTTCTCGTTTTGTTAAGAACGCACTAGGCATCAACATTGTTTCGCTTAGCGATATCAACGAAGAAGTAATTCTTGTTGCTTACGACCTAACGCCATCTGAAACTGCACAAATTAACCTAGACTACGTGCTTGGTTTTGCTTGTGACATCGGCGGTCGTACATCTCACACTTCAATCATGGCTCGCTCACTTGAGCTTCCAGCTATCGTTGGTACTAACGACATCACGAAGAAAGTTAAGAATGGCGACATGCTGATTCTTGACGCAATGAACAACAAAATTGTTGTCAACCCATCAGAAGCTGAGCTAGAAGAAGCGAAAGCGGTTAAAGCAGCATTCCTAGCTGAAAAAGAAGAGCTAGCGAAACTGAAAGACCTACACGCAGAAACGACTGACGGTCATCGTGTAGAAGTTTGCGGTAACATCGGTACAGTGAAAGACTGTGACGGTATCCTTCGTAACGGCGGTGAAGGTGTTGGTCTATACCGTACTGAATTCCTATTTATGGACCGTACTGCGCTACCAACTGAAGAAGAACAGTACCAAGCGTACAAAGAAGTTGCGGAAGCAATGAACGGTCAAGCTGTGATCATCCGTACTATGGATATCGGCGGCGATAAAGATCTCCCATACATGGATCTTCCAAAAGAGATGAACCCATTCCTAGGCTGGCGCGCTGTACGTATCAGTCTAGATCGTCGTGAAATCCTTCGTGATCAGCTACGTGGCATTCTACGTGCTTCTGCACACGGCAAACTGCGTATCATGTTCCCAATGATCATCTCTGTCGAAGAAATCCGTGAGCTTAAGAAAGCGATCGAAGAGTACAAAGAAGAGCTACGCGCTGAAGGCCACGCGTTCGACGAAAACATCGAAATCGGTGTTATGGTTGAAACTCCTGCTGCTGCTGCGATCGCACACCACTTAGCGAAGGAAGTGTCTTTCTTCTCTATCGGTACAAACGACCTAACTCAGTACACGCTAGCGGTTGACCGTGGTAACGAGATGATTTCTCACCTATACAACCCACTATCACCAGCTGTACTTACTGTGATCAAGCAAGTTATCGACGCTTCTCACGCAGAAGGTAAATGGACTGGTATGTGTGGTGAACTTGCAGGTGACGAGCGTGCAACACTTCTACTTCTAGGTATGGGTCTGGACGAGTTCTCAATGAGCGGCATTTCAATCCCTAAAGTGAAGAAAGTAGTTCGTAACTCTAACTTCGCAGAAGTGAAAGCAATGGCTGAAGAAGCCCTTTCTCTACCGACAGCAGAAGAAATCGAAACCGTGGTAGAAAAGTTTATTGCTGAGAAAGCTCAGTAATCGGTAGTACCAAGTAATTCAATACTTAATGGCCATTAGACGGCGAAAAAAGTCGTCTAATGAGCTATATTGGTATACTATAATTCGACAGAATAAAACCAAACCTTAGGAGCATGACACAATGGGTCTGTTTGACAAACTTAAGAAGCTTGTATCTGATGACAGCGCTGACGCTGGTGCTATCGAAATCATCGCGCCACTTTCTGGTGAGATTGTAAACATCGAAGACGTGCCAGATGTTGTTTTCGCTGAGAAAATCGTTGGTGACGGTATTGCTATCAAGCCAGCAGGCAACAAAATGGTAGCTCCTGTAAACGGTACTATCGGTAAGATCTTCGAAACTAACCATGCGTTCTCTATCGAGTCTGACGACGGTGTTGAGCTTTTCGTTCACTTCGGTATCGACACAGTTGAACTAAAAGGCGAAGGCTTCACGCGTATCGCTGAAGAAGGTCAAACTGTTAAAGCTGGCGACACTGTAATTGAATTCGATCTAGCTCTTCTAGAAGAGAAAGCGAAGTCAACGCTAACTCCAGTTGTTATCTCTAACATGGACGAAATCAAAGAGCTAAACAAGCTTTCTGGTTCTGTAACTGTTGGTGAAACTCCAGTTCTACGTGTAACTAAGTAATTTTTACTTAATCGAACACGAAAAAAACGCTGCCAATGGCAGCGTTTTTTATTATCTGACTTTTTTCTGAGCGATGTGCATCGCTGAAACACGTTCAACTGAGCAAGCCTAGTGCTGAGCTCGGCCTTTGCTTCGCTTGAGCGAGTAATGCAGTTGTCGCATCTTGGAGCACTTGAGAACGCACCATTTCCGTAGATTCTCTTGCGAAGTCTGTATCTCTTATTCGACTCTTGGATTCTGTAACACTCCGATTCACAGTATTTAAGTTATCCATCGAGCCGTTTACACGGTTCTGAAAGCTGCCAATTTCACTCCGGTGCGAATCAACATACTTAATTGCTGCATCAATCACCCCAATAGAAAGCTGCGCCTTACCTGCCGTCGACATATCGATGTCATCCATTGTGACTAATTGACCAGCGCTCACATCAAGCTCATCCGCTAAACTCCCATCGAGAACCACACCCTCTGGCGCCTTCATCGTAGAAGCGAAGAATTGCAGTTCGTTGTTTTCCGTTACTGAAGCATTCACTATCGATTGTTGAGCATTGATGTAAGTGGCGACCTGTTCTATACGGTCACCCAATTTGAGTCCAATGGATTCCGTTTGGGTTTGCCCTTTACTGTCTTGGTATTCGACTTTTAGGGTTTGGTTATCTTTAGTGACTCGCCAATCTTTATCGACCGCATCACCAACATAATGCTGCCCTCCCATCTCTGGGATATGGCTACGCATGTTACGTAACGTCAAAGAGATTGAATTAGCGTTCGCGCCAATATGGAAACTTTGTGAACCGTAAGATCCATCAAACAGGTTTTTATCCGCAAATGTTGTCGTGATCGCGACACGATCAAGCTCATCTTGCAGCGCTACGACCTCATATTGAATACTTTGCCGATCACTTGAGTCATAACTGCCGTTTGCTGCTTGAAGCCCCAGAGAGCGTAAGCGTTGCAATATGTCACTGCTTTCGTGCAATGCTCCCTCCGCTGTTTGAGCAACAGAAAAAGCGTCGTGCGCATTTCTTAAGGCGACATCAAGCCCTCTCGTTTGTACATGGAGAGTATTCGATATCTGTAAACCTGCCGCATCATCGCTCGCCGAGTTGATTCGAAACCCCGAAGTTAGGTTGCGTTGTGACTCAACATTTTGCGCAGCTGCTTGACTCAGGTGTCTCTGCGCCACCATCGCAGAAACATTGGAATTTAAAGAGATCATCTAATCGATATGAATGCCTTATCGAACATACTGTCAGGACACATCTGAATCGTTATAGCCAATAAGCAAAAAGCCAGGGATGAGCCTGGCTTTGGTTTCTTGCTTTGTTAAATTGATTAACCTAGCAGACTTAGCGCTGAGTTAGGCGCTTGTTTCGCTTGCGCAAGGATTGAGCTTGACGCTTGCGATAGAATTTGTGATTTGGTCATTGCCGTCGTTTCTTTCGCGAAATCTGTATCTTTGATACGGCTCTTCGACGCATTCACGTTCTCGTTAATGTTGTCCAAGTTGCTGATTGCGTGGTTGAAACGGTTCTGGAAAGCACCTAGCTCTGCGCGGTGGCTGTCTACATATTTCAGTGCCGCATCGATGATGGCAACAGATTCTTGTGCGCCACCAACTGAGGTTACGTCAATAGTATCTACCGTCACCTTTTTGCCTTCGCCCAAGCCTAGTTCGCCAGATAGGCCGCCTGAAAACTCGACTTCGCCTTCGACTTTGTTGTTGCCAGCAAAGATTTGCAGTTTACCGTCTTGGTCTACTGAGGCTTTCACTAGGTCAGTTTGACCGTTAATGTAAGTCGCAAGCTCTTCGATATCGTCACCCGCTTTTGCGCTGATGTTGACTTCTTGCTCTTGGCCGTAGCTGTCCGTTAGGTTGATTTTTAGGTCATTCTTGCCTTGGGCAACGTTCCAGTCTTTACCTTTACCACTTTCAGCTTGGTAGCTCACACCGCCCATCATTTTGTTGTCTGAGCGCATGTCTTTTAGCTCAAGCATCACTGCTTCACCGTTATCCGCACCGATTTGGAACGATTTCGCACCGTGTGTGCCGTTTAGTAGCTTGTTACCACCGAAAGAAGTGGTTTCTGCGAT